>JAPLMI010000190.1 GCA_026387115.1 Candidatus Omnitrophota bacterium
GACTCCCGACATTCTGGGGGCTTTGTTATTATATCACCGATAACTTCTTCGTCAATTTGGTAGTTTCGAAGATAAGAAGGATCTCGAACTGGTTGAATTCAAAAAAGCTTGCAAAATACCTGCTAGAGACTAAACCGGACGTGATAATATCCACCCATTTTTTCCCAAGCGAAGTGATCTCGGATATGAAAGCGTCCGGCGTCCTGAAATCACATCTCGTCACTGTCGTTACGGACTACCGGCTCCATTCCTGGTGGGTTTGCGACTGCACCGATACCTATGTCGTCGCGAGCCGCGAGGCCAGGGATGACCTCATAAGATGGAAGGTCGACCCCGCGAAGATAAAAATAGCCGGCATACCTATCGAACCCGTCTTTTCGAAGAAACTCGACAAGGCGAAGACGATGGAGAAACTGGGTCTTAAAAGCGGTATATTCACAATACTTGCGATAGGCGGCGGTTTCGGCGTCGGGCCCATAGAGGATATCGTAAGGGCGACGAATGAGATTTCAGAGCCGGTTCAGGTCGTGGCTATCTGCGGCCATAACGACGAGCTCGTAAAGAAATTGAATAGCCTGGCGCCTACCCTTAAAATACATCTCAATGTGCTCAGCTTTGTCGACAATGTCTACGAATATATGGACGCCGCCGACATATTGATCTCGAAATCGGGAGGCATAACCGTATCGGAAAGCCTGGCGAAAGAGGTTCCGATGGTAATAATATCTCCCATCATGGGACAGGAGACGCGTAACTCCGATTTTCTCATCACTAACGGCGCGGCAATAAAGATAGACAGGCCTTCGGAGCTGAAGAGCATACTGGAAGAGATAATCCGAAACCCGGAAAAGATGGACAAGATGAAGGATGCGATCAGAACCGTAAAGAAACCGGCTGCCTGTTACGACGTCGCGCGGATCGCCATCGATCTATGCTGAATACCGCTGATATTATAAAGGCTATCAAATCCTACATGGAACTTGAAAGAGAAGCCGGTATCGATAATTATATTTTTAAAGGCGTGCCGGATAGCCTGGAAGCGCTAAAGAGCGAAGTGTTGAAATGCGCCAATTGCGATCTTCACCGTACACGCGAGAATGTTGTATTCGGCTCAGGGAATCAAAAGGCCCGCCTCATGTTTATCGGAGAGGCGCCCGGCGAGGACGAAGACCTCAAGGGCCTTCCTTTTGTAGGACGGGCAGGCCAGTTGTTGACGAAAATCATAGAAGCGATGGGGCTTTCGCGGCAGGACGTCTACATAGCGAACATCTTAAAATGCAGGCCCCCCAATAACAGGGCGCCCTCTCCCACCGAGATATTGGCCTGCGCTGGAATTCTAAGAAGGCAGATCGATATTATCAAACCTAAGGTTATTTGCACACTCGGAAAATTTGCCAGCCAAACACTACTTAAGACGGAGGTGTCCATCACGGCGCTGCGCGGCAAATTCCAGGAATATAACGGCATAAGAGTGATGCCGACCTTTCACCCCGCATATCTACTGAGAAACCCGCAGGACAAGAAACTCGTCTGGGAAGATATGAAGAAGATACAAAAAGAGATCTCCAAATGAAGAAGTTCGCCGAAGTCGTAGTATCTTTACCTATGGACCGCATCTTCCATTACGCCATTCCCGAGCGGTTATCCGATGAAATAGCCGTCGGTGTAAGGGTCTTCGTCCCTTTTCAGAATAGGACCGAAGTGGGATATGTCGTGGGTCTGAGCGACAAGAGCGCTGTGTTAGAGACGAAAGAGATCCTCTCCGTAATAGACAAGGAGCCTATAATCGCAGGCGATATATTGAAGCTCACCAGGTGGATAGCGGATAACTACTTCTGTTCGTGGGGGGCGGCCATCGAGGCGGCGATACCCGGAGGGATAAAGAAGGGAAAGGTGTCAATAGGCCAGAGGGTTAAGGATATTCACGACGCAAACGGCGTTTTTGATAAGACGGAGCCGCATGTATTGATGGCTGAACAGACGAAGGCTTTGAAAGCCATTACCGACTCGATAGAGAAGAAGGAGCATAAGACTTTTCTCCTGCACGGCATAACGGCGAGCGGCAAGACCGAGATCTATCTTCAATCGATAGATCTTGTGTTGAAAAAGGCAAGACAGGCGATCGTTCTCGTCCCTGAAATATCGCTTACCCCGCAGACGGTGGAAAGGTTCGTCTCAAGGTTCGGCGACCACGTCGCGGTCCTGCACTCCAGGCTTACGCCCGCGAAAAGGTTTCTGGAGTGGAAGAAGATAAAAGACGGCAAGGCTAATATAGCGGTAGGCGCCCGGTCAGCTATATTCAGCCCCATGAAAGATCTCGGGCTCATCATTGTCGACGAAGAACACGAGACAAGCTATAAACAGGAAGACGTTCCCCGTTATCACGCCAGGGATGTGGCGGAAGAGAGGGCAAGGCTGAACGGCTGCCCCATGATATTGGGAAGTGCGACGCCGTCGCTCGAGTCTTTTTACAAAGCAAAGAACGGTATTTACAGGCTTATCAAGCTCACGAAACGTATCGAAGAAAGGCTGCTGCCCAAGGTCAAGATAGTCGATATGAGGATGGAGCTCGCGACGAGAAGGAAGATAGCGATCTTCTCAAGGGTCCTTCTGGACGCGATGGAGAAGACTATTAAGTGCGGAAAACAGGCTATTATATTTTTGAACAGGCGCGGATTTTCGACATTTGTGAACTGCAAAAAATGCGGGCTCGTCATGAAATGTAAACGTTGCGACACGGCGCTCGTCTATCACTTCGAAAATAAAAAACTGGTATGCCACTACTGTAATTACACGGCTTCACCGCCGGACATATGCCCGAAATGCAGATCCGGCTATATCAGGTATTTCGGACTCGGGACGGAGAAGGTCGAATCCGAGATAAGCCGCAACTTTTCACACGTCCACATAGCGAGAATGGATTCCGACACCACCCGAAAACGCGGCTCGCACGACAGGATATTGGGCGATTTCAAATCCGGCGGTACGACACTCCTTGTCGGGACTCAGATGATCGCAAAAGGGCTCGATTTCCCGCAGGTAACTCTGGTCGGCGTCGTATCGGCGGATGTGACGTTGAACATCCCGGATTTCAGGGCGAGCGAGAGGACCTTTAACCTGCTGACC
>JAPLMI010000154.1 GCA_026387115.1 Candidatus Omnitrophota bacterium
CCTTCATACTCGCCGCCGTTAGAATTTATTGTGGCGTCGCCGTTCATAACATTGATCTGTCCCAAATTATGTTTTAAACCCAGCTCGAAATCGATCGGATCATGTGCAGGCGTAATTTTCAGGGCGCCGGTGCCGAATTTAAGGTCTACAAGCGGATCCATCACCACCTTAAGCTCCCTGTTCAATAGCGGCAGGATTATCGTCTTACCTTTCAATTCTTTATATCTTTTGTCTTTCGGGTTTACCGCAATAGCTACGTCACCG
Organism: Candidatus Omnitrophota bacterium; assembly: GCA_026387115.1. Taxonomy (GTDB): domain Bacteria; phylum Omnitrophota; class Gorgyraeia; order 2-01-FULL-45-10; family 2-01-FULL-45-10; genus JAPLMI01. Next base: position 265 of record JAPLMI010000154.1, read on the forward strand.
AGCATCGTCTCCGGCCTCGTCGTCGCAACGACCACATGGCCGTCTTTGCCCTTGATCGGATACTTGATATAATAGAGCATCCCTTCCACGTCTTTATGCTGCGATTCTTCATCCGAAAGCGCGGTCTGGCATCTCGGGCACCAGTTTATTATGTAGCTTCCTCTATAGATAAGGCCTTTCTCATAGAGCTTAACGAATACTTCAAGGACCGCGTCGGAGAGGCCTTCGTCCATCGTGAATCTCGTCCGTTGCCAATCGCAGGAACAGCCGAGCTTCTTCAGCTGCCTTATTATCGTGGAGCCATACTCCGCGCGCCACCGCCAGACCTCGGCGATGAATTTCTCGCGACCCATGTCCTGGCGCTTCACGCCCTCTTTCGCCAGCTTCCTCTCTACGACGTTCTGCGTCGCAATGCCGGCGTGGTCTGTGCCCGGCATCCAAACGGCCTCGTAACCCTGCATCCTCTTAAAACGAATAAGGATATCCTGGATGGTATTATTGAGGGCATGGCCCATATGTAGTATGCCGGTTATATTGGGTGGGGGAATTACGATCGAATAGGGTTTCTTGGCGGGATTCGGTTTCGCGTGAAAATACCCATTCTCTTCCCACGACTTGTAGAGCCGATCCTCAGCCTCTTTCGGATTATACGCCTTCGGCAGTTCACTCATAAAAGGCGCGGTTCATTTGGCCGCATTTTCGGCGTATTTGTTAAGAAGGGCCATGGCAGTTTCGTTATCGCTCGTCTGGATGATCATTCTCGACCATTCGCCGGCCGACGTTGTCACATAAAGATGCTTGATATCGATCTTATTGGCCTTGAGTTCGGTGGTCACAACCTTCAGCGCGCCGGGTTTGTTCTCAAGCTCAACCATGAGCACCTCTGTCTCTTTAACAGACTTATATCTTTTTCTCTTCAGCTCAGCGACTATCTTTAAATTGGCGTTCGTAACGAGCATGAGCTTCGCCATCCTGCCGATCTCGTAACCGACCGCCGCTTCAATGTTTATACCCTCGTTGGCAAGCATCACCGATATATCGGCTAAAAGCCCCACCTTATTTATCGTCGTTATGACAATCTCCTCGCTCAACATCACGTTTATGATCATGGGGTTGCCCTCCGTTTTGAATCTTTCAGCAATTTATATTCTACCGAGTCAACGAGCGCCTGCCAGGAAGCATCGATGATATTTTCGGAGACGCCCATCGTCCACCACGAATCGCGCTTATCCTGCGACTGGATGAGGACGCGGACTTTCGCGGCAGTCCCTTCCTTTTCGTCAAGCACGCGGACTTTATAATCCGTCAGGTGCATCTCGGCGATTCGCGGATAGAATTTTGTAAGGGCCTTCCTGAGCGCGCTGTCCAGGGCGTTCACCGGGCCATCGCCTAAAGAAGCGGTATGCTCAAGCTCTTTACCTACCTTAAGCTTGATCGTCGCCTCGCTCGACATCTTGCCGCTCTTTGTCTTTTCGATAATGACCCTGAAATTTTCCAAATCGAAAAAGTTTTTGAACTTTTTCATAATGCGCTTTATCAGCAGCTCGAGCGACGCCTCGGCCGATTCGAAATGATAGCCTTTATGCTCCAGGTCCTGCAGAGTTTTAAGGATCCTCTTCGACTTTTCCCCGTCCTTACCGAGGTCCAGGTCCATGTCCTCGGCCTTTTTGATGATCGTGGATTTCCCGGAAAGCTCCGAGATC
>JAPLMI010000158.1 GCA_026387115.1 Candidatus Omnitrophota bacterium
AGAAAAAGAGAAAGAGGGGGCGGCAATGCTGAATGACGTCCAAAGAAAAAGACTTTTACAGATTGCGAGGGAGTCTATCACAAGTTACGTGAAGGATGGAAAGAGAAAGAATTTTACCGAAAAAGATCCGATACTGAATAAGCCGATGGGAGCATTCGTAACGCTGCATGAGAATGGCGAGCTCAGGGGCTGCATAGGCAATATGATAGGACGCGGCCCCCTCTATCAGACCATAGCCGATATGGCGATAGAGTCCGCGACCGGTGATCCGAGATTTCCGACGCTTTCACCGGCTGAAATAGACAGGATCGATATCGAGATCTCTGTCCTGTCGCCGATGAAAAAAGTTTCCAGCTATGAAGAAGTGAATATTCCAGGCCACGGCGTAATGGTGAGAAGAGGGTTTAATAGCGGCGTATACCTGCCTCAGGTCGCCGACGAAACAGGATGGACGAGGGATGAGTTCCTGTCCAGCCTGTGCGCTCACAAGGCCGGGCTCCCCGCCGACGCGTGGAAAGACCCCGCGACGGAGATCTATATCTTCACCGCCGAAGTATTCGGAGAAAAAAAGTAAAAATGTCCAGGTTCTTCGTTCCGAAAGAGGCCATCAGGGGAAAGAGCATTTTTATATCCGGAAAGGAGGCGCACCACGTCCTTGACGTGATGCGCCTGAAGCCGCTCGATAAGATCGTCGCCTTTGATGGAAGCGGCAGGGAATACGTAGGATTTATAAAGGACGCGAAACCGGGGCGCGTATCCGTCGAGATCGTGGAGACAAGGACTCCGTCGGGGCCCCAGAGATCCAGGATCACTCTTATCCAGGCGCTGCCTAAAAAAGAAAAGATGGATTACATCGTCGAAAAATCCACCGAACTCGGCGTCCATTCGATCATGCCGGTGATAACCGAGAGAACGATTCCAAAATGGGACGCGTCCAAGAAGACGGCTCAGGCCCAGAGGTGGATGAAGATCGCGAAGGAAGCGTCCAAACAGTGCGGCAGGGTAGATATCCCGACGGTAAGTAGAATAATGACTTTTCCGGAAGCGCTGGTAAACGGCGCGGCCGATTACGATCTTCGGCTGATAGCCGCTTTGACCGACGAAACGATCCGGTTGAAAGAGGCGCTGTCAGGTTTCGGAGGGGGCAAGGTCGTGATAGCTATCGGCCCAGAAGGCGATTTCACACTCCGCGAGGTCAATAGGGCAAAAGAGGCTGGTTTTAAATCGATAAATCTAGGGCCCCGGGTCCTGAAGAGCGACACGGCCGGCCTCGCGGCCCTGGCGATATTAAATTATGAGCTCTCAAACTGTTAACCATAAAAGGTTCTTCATCCATACGCTTGGGTGCAAGGTCAACCAGTACGAATCCCAGGTGATGCGCGAGATGCTTTTGAAGGCCGGTTACAGAGAGTGCCTTTCAAAGGACATCGCCGACATCTATATACTTAATACGTGCACGGTCACGCATCACGCCGACCGGGAATCCCGCCACTGGATAGGGTTATTCCACAGGACCAACCCCAAGGCAAAGATAATAGTCACCGGCTGTTACGTAGAAAACGATTCGGATCACATATCTTTTATGCCGGGCATATATATGATATTGAAGAACGCCGAGAAAGTGCGGATCGCAGAATTTCTGGACGATACAAAACCTGCCGCGAAGGATGCGCAAGGCCTCCTCACCGGCACGGCCGGCGACGTCCCGTCAACCATCACCGGATTCGAGGGCCATACCAAGGCATTCGTGAAGATACAGGACGGCTGCGAGAATAGATGCTCTTATTGCAAAGTGCCGTTTGTGAGAAGCTCCATCAAGTCAAAGCCGGTGAAATTTATCACGGAAGAGGTGCGTACGCTCGTCGAAAACGGTTATAGAGAGATAGTTCTGGTGGGCATCTGCCTCGGCGCGTGGGGGACCGACATGATCCCGGACGAGGTCGCAAAATCCGTCGGCCTGCAAGGGGCAGCGCTCGTCGACGCGTTGAAGGCGGTCGATAATATAAAAGGAGATTTCAGGATAAGATTAAGTTCGATAGAGCCCAGATATGTCACTGATGAGCTGATCGATTTTATGGCGAAGACAAGACGCATGTGCCGCCACCTTCACATTCCGCTTCAGTCAGGAGACGATGAGATTTTAAAGATGATGAATAGGCCGTATACAACCGCGGACTACAAGTCGCTGATCGAGAAGGCCCGGTCCAGGATCAGCGGTGTGGCGATAACCACTGATATGCTGGTAGGGTTCCCCGGCGAAACGGACGAACGCTTCCGCAACACGGTAAATTTCGTTAAAGAGATAATCCCGGCAAGGACGCATATCTTCAGATTCAGTAAAAGAGAGGGCACTGCCGCCCACGGCATGCCCGACGTCGTAAGCGATGACGCCGCGAAGCAGAGATACATGGTTCTCAGGACGGCGACGCTTATAGCGTCCTATCTTTACAGGTCCGGGTTCCTGGGCGAAAAACTGGATGTGCTGGTCGAATCCAAAAGAGAGAAAAACTCAGGCCTTCTTACAGGATATACCGATAATTATATCCGGGTGCTGTTTAAAGGGCCGGACGAACTCATGAAGAAGATAGTGCCTGTGAAGATTACGGATATGACGCTCATGCAGACGCTGGGAGAGTATGATGGAAGCTAAAGGCGTAAGCATAGTGATAGCTGTCTGGAACCAGCTTCGCACGACAAGGCTTACCGTCGAGGCGATATTAAAAAATACAAGGAAGACGCCTTTTGAGCTCGTCATAATCGATAACGGCTCGAGGCCGGACGTCAAAAATTATTTTGAGGCTTTAAAAAATAAAGGCGTCGCGATACAGTATATAAGGAACGAGAAGAATCTGGGGCCGATAAGGGCGATCAATCAGGGTGGAGGGTGCGCGAAATACGATTACATATGCGTCATGCACAATGATCTTTTAATACTGGAAGGCGGATGGCTGGAAAAGATCGTATCGGTTATGGAGTATGATCCCGCGATAGCTATAGCAGGCCTGGCGGGGAGGAAAGAGATATACGATACAGGATGCGTGAACGAGGCATCGCTTAAGCATA
>JAPLMI010000132.1 GCA_026387115.1 Candidatus Omnitrophota bacterium
CCCACTTCTTTTTCTTTTGTCAGTAGTCTTGCAATATCCAATCCTTTCGCGGATAGCCTGAATGAATTTCCTCCAATTTTTACCGGTTCGACCAGATACATGCTGACGGCTCTTGCTACTTTGTCTTTCGTAACCGTATCCGGTACGCTTTTTATCAATCTGCTTTCGCGCCTTAGCTCCTCTACGGACCACTGCCTGCGCCCAAAACATCTATACGCTTCCTGTATGATGTCGGCTACTCTTCCGCCGGTTCTCGGCAGGCGCCACACATCACCTGATCCTGAAAAGTCCGGGCCCGGCCCTTCCGGTGCTGCCCTATCGGGCTTACGTTGATCTTCCGGCGGTTGTTTGAGATAGAAGCGCTTGCCGTCAGGCTCGAACGGGCTTATCGGCTGTATTTCGCCGAGGTTCGCGATGCGCGACAAGCTTTCTGCACCGACATTACCCGGCCCGACCGTTTCCGGGCCGGAAGATGTCACAAAACCCGCCGCCGCGTTCCAGTTTGCCGAGCTCAAAATTCCAGACTCCGCCCGCGCGGCGGGCGGTTGCTGCTTCGATAATTGGGCGCTGTCCCTATTTTCCTCATAATGGACTGCTTCTTCAACCATCTTCTTTTGAGGAGATTCCTGGGTCGGTTCTTTCGGCGCGGAGGCAGAGACACCTAATCTCGAACGCGCCAGCTGTTTGAGCCGTTCATCTTTTACCGAAGGATAATTGATGAAATACTCAAAAATCGCTCGTATATGCGAATTGACCTGGTTGTATTCGACGCCCAACCTCTTTATGATCGTCTCTTTGAGTGACGGACTCACCGCGTCATCCGTAAGTATCGTTTTAACGGCTTGTACCGATGCGTCATATCCCGCTGCCGCCGCATATTCCAGATATCTCATATCTTTCTCTTTTGCGTCTTCAGAAAATTTCGCATCGAGCACACATGCCATATATTGAGCTACAATGATTGGATCACGAAATATCCCCAGATCTTCCATTATAGGCGGCTGTGCCGGAGCTTCCGCCGCCGCGGCTCCGAGCACTCCGGGTTTTGGTTCCTTGCATGCGCTTTCAGCATCGCTTTCAGGGACGTTCCCCATGGGGACACCCTTTTGTGTGGCCGTTTCCGTCTTTTCCCTGTCTTCCGGCGCAAATGTAAGATCATCGTTTATTATGAATTGACGCCTGATCGCGTTATCATTCAACGCGACGCAGTCTGCCACGAGTTTTTCCTCAGGATTAACCCAAAAGTGGACGGTGAATCTGATCCCATTCTCTTCTATTGGTAAATTAAAACCGCCCTCATTGCGCGCATATTCTTTTAACTGCGCTAACGGATAGGAACTGATTATCTCCTGGACTTTTGCCTCCATCCGTATGTTGATATCGCCGGCGCGAAGCGATCCGAGCATCAGCGGAATCTGCAGTGTGCTTTGCGCGGGCACACTCGTACTTATCTCCGGGTTCGCCCACACGACATCCTGCGCGAGCATCGCCGCCACAAGTACCGCCGATATTATCCTTATTATCTTTTTCTTCATTTTTTTCTTTATACAAGCCCGGGTTGGGATGCGGGTCGCCTAACTCGGGGTAAGGACTTCCCGCACCCCATTTGGCCCGGACCAATTTTATGCCGCGATACTGAGTTTTTCCTCCATAAGTTTAAACTCTTCCTGCGCCTTCACACCGTATACTTTGACCGGCGGCAGGCTTTGCGCTATAGCGTGGATAAACGAGAATATATCTTTTGGATTAGCAGGAAGCACCAACTTCTCGCCTGTCAATAATTGGTATTGGGCCAATATAATATCCAATACGACTTGATATGTACTAATACCTGACTCCGGAAATTCTTCCGGCAGGGCCGCTACTGATATCGCGAGATTGACCATCCCGATAAGCCGGCCCAATGATTCAATCTGGCCCTTATCGCCTTTCACATCTACCGTGCCGTTACCGTCATTCCTCCCTCCTATATCAATACTCACATCTATAAGGCCTTTAGTCTTGCCGTTACCGAAAACCCTCACTTCAACTTTATCGCTTGAAAGAATTTTGGTGTAATATTTTTTGATGAGGTCTATATAATCGGCTGGCACCCTGTTGGCATCGAGACGAATGGTGTAGGTGATCTTCTCGGCATCGTATTCATAGAATTTCGCGAGAGCGGTTTTGAGATTTATGGCATTCTGTATATCGGTATCGAGCGCCGCGGCAAAATCCGATGGCTCATCCGCGGAATCAGGACAGGACTTGCGAAGGTTCTCGCGGGTTATTGCGAATGCCCTGGCCAATTCAAATCTCTCTTTATCTGTCAGGCCGAAATCTTCGGCCATGGCCCTGATCAGCAGCCTGCGTTCTTCCCAATCCAATTTGCGTATGAATCGCTTTGCCTTAAATTCATTAAATATGCCGCGGGTCTCGGGAAGTTTCTTTAACCTTTTTATAGTAAGAATCGTCTCTATATCATCCGCTTCTACTATAAGGCGCAATGTATTGATTGGCTTGAATACAGGATTTGGTATTCTAACGGACGGTTTCAGAGGATTGCCTATCTCTAAGGGGACAAACGCGGCAAGATAACAGAGAATCTGTAAAGCCCTGGCGCCGGGTGAGCCGCGGATCAACTGTTTTGCTTTTATGAAATTTTCAAACATATCGATAAAGGTATCCTCTTTAAGATACGGCTTATTGCCTTCCAATCTTCTGCGGACATATTCTGTCCTGAATAATGCCATAAATTCATTTAATCGCTGGGAATCTTCTACCTTTTTCCTTACCAATTCCATCCACAACGCAGCACCCCGTAACTTCTTTAGCTCAATGATAACCGGCCAAACCATAGAATCCAATCCTTCCAGGTCAGGCTCTGCCAAATAAGGCCTTATCGTTTTCCATAACCCATAGGCATTATTGAGGGCGGGCCTATAATCACCCTTATCAAGCAGGCTGGTTATCCTTTTCAGTCTGGACATAAAATCTTCATTTACTTTTGTGACGATAGCGCGGAATGGTTCAAGCCGCGCTGTCTTCAGGTAATAAAGAATGTGGCCTATATCTTCGATCCTTAAACCCAGATATCTTTTGGCTATGGGAAGAAGGTGTTTTACGCTGCCGGGTTCGCCGATCTCGATCAAATCTTTAACCGCTTCCAATACAATACGCGCCAACCGTTTCTCCTCAACCTGCGCGCCTGTCAATCCGGAAAGAATATAATCTACATTCCCGCAAGTCAGCCCGAATGGATTGGCCTCCGCAACAAGT
>JAPLMI010000085.1 GCA_026387115.1 Candidatus Omnitrophota bacterium
GAGCCCCCACTCTTCGCCTATTACAGAGAATATGAAATCGGTATGCCGTTCCGGCAGGAAATTCAACTGATTCTGCGTGCCGGCCAGCCACCCCTTGCCGAACAGGCCTCCGCTTCCCACCGCGATCTTTGATTGTATTATTGTGTAGCCCGCCCCCAGAGGATCTATGTTCGGATTTATGAAGACCAGAAGCCTCTGTTTCTGATAATCACGAAGGAAGTGCCAGAAGAACGGAAGCCCCGCAAGGCCGGCGAGCGCCATCCCTCCGAGATATTTCAGTTCCGCCCCGCCGATGATCAGGATCGAAAAAAATACCGGGATAAGAAGGAGCGCCGTCCCCAGATCGGGCTGCAGCAATACCAGAAGAAAAGGTACCGCCAATAGAATGCACGGCACGACAAGGCTTCCGATCTCTGACATAGCGCCTTTTCTGGACCCGACATAATTCGCCAGCGCCAGCACCAGGCCGAGCTTCGTAAGCTCTGACGGCTGAAACGCGAAACCGGCTATGGAAAACCACCTCTGCGCGCCGAGCCTTGTATGGCCGAGAAATAATACAAGCGCCAGAAGCGCGATGTTGATCGCATAGATAATATACGCCAGGTCGATGAATCTTTGATATGAGACGAGGATCGCGATAAATAAAAGGATGATTCCTATGCCCAGCCAGTTCAGCTGCCTGAAGACAAAGCCCTCGCTGAAAGATAATCCCCTCGCCATAGTCGCGCTATGAATCGTCAAAATCCCTATGACAAATATTAATAGCGCCAGCCCGATCAGCATTATATCGAAATCTCTGAAACTGCTTCTCTTCAATATCATAGATAACCTATCCGCTTAGCCTCTTCGAATATGCCGCGGGCTATTCCTGCCGGCTCCAAGCCGCCCTTCCCGCCGTGCTCCAGGAAAACCACCAGGCATATCTTAGGATTGTTGTACGGCGCGAATCCCGCGAACCAGGCATGCGTGCGGCCCTGGGGATTCTGGGCGGTGCCGGTCTTTCCGGCAACATACAAGCCCTCGACTTTGGCGTGCTTACCGGTTCCTTTTTCATTATTGACAACTTCATACAATCCCTGCCGTATCTCATTCGTCGTTTCATCTTTTATCGCTATCCGCTTTGGTTTTTCAGGCATTATCGGGGCCGTGTCGATCTGTTTAACTATATAAGGTTTAACAAGGTTTCCGCCGTTTGCCATGGCTGCCATCATCCTCATTACCTGTATCGGCGTAACCATAAGATATCCCTGTCCTATCGCGTAATTGATAGTCTCTCCTTCATACCAATTATCCTTTCTATGGATGCGTTTCCACGTCCTGCCCGGGACCACTCCTTTAACCTCGTCCGGCAGGTCTATACCCGTAAGGCTTCCGTATCCGAACAGCTTCGCGTAGAATTCCATCGCGTCCACGCCCGCAAGCCTTCCTGTGTTATAGAAAAAGACGTTGCATGAATTCATGAGCCCGCCCTGTATATTCAGAGATCCGTGCCCCTCCTCTTTCCAGCAGTCAAATTTTCCACGGCCAAGCTTGAAACTTCCCGTGCATGTGAAACGCGTATTATGATTGATCTTACCTGTATCAAGCGCGGCCGATGCCGTTACGATTTTAAAAACGGACCCCGGCGCGTATAATCCCGATATGGCCCTGTTTGACATGGGCCGTCCTATTCTGTCATTAAGACACTTAAGCCTCTGGCCTGAGGTATTAGGCTTTACAAAAATATTCGGGTCGAAGGAAGGATGGCTTGCGATCGCTAAAACCTCGCCGCTATTCGGATTTATCGCCACTATGGCGCCGATGTGATTACCCAGCAGTTTATCGCACATGGCCTGGATCGAAAGATCGATCGTCAGATACAGATCCTTGCCGCAGGACGGCTCTCTTACGCCCAGGAGCCTGACCTGCCGGCCGCGGCTATCGACCTCTACCTGGGTTCCGCCGTCCGCACCTCTAAGATACGCCTCATAATATTTTTCAAGGCCCGACCTGCCGATGTTATCCTTCAGGCGGTATCCGGAATCCCTGAGATCTTCCAGTTCTTCATCGCCGATCTCGCTCAAATACCCGAAGAGATGGCTTCCCGTATTCTTATATATGTAATCGCGCCTGGATCTCGTCTGGACCGTCACGCCGTCAAGGCCGAAGCTCTCCTCCTCAAAAGCGATGGCCTTATCCTTGTCTATATCTTCCGCTATGACAAACGGCGCATAGGGCCGAAGGCTTGACGCTTTTGCCAAAGACTCGGCGATCCGGCTTCCGGGCATCCCCAATGTATCTTTCAGAAGGCGGACGAGGCTGGTTCGCTGTCCGCGAAGCTCCTGATAGACGATGGCGACATCGAAGGAAAGCCTGCTCGTGACCAGGGGCAAGCCGTTCCTGTCGAAGATGTTGCCGCGCGGGCCGTCTATCGGAATGACCCTTATTGAATTATTCCTGGAGAGCCTGGCGTAATAGGGATATCTTATGATCTGGGTATAGAAAAGTCCGAGGCATATTAACAGGAATAATAACGATATCGCAGCCGCTACGAGCCTGTCTCTCATAGATAATCGTCCGCCTCTTTCAGGTTGTATATATTGATGAAGATCTTATGCAGCGGTATTGAAACAAGGCCTGTGTAAAGGCCGGCGGGAATGACAGCGGATATAAAAAATTCCGGGTAGCTGATGGAGAGCGGCTTCGAAAAAAGCCAGATGAAGATATAGTGAAGCGACATGGACCATATTGTAAAAAATACGACCGCCAAAAATTCGGCTCTCGAAGAGTCTTTAAAAAAATTGTTGCTGATCAACCCTGCTATAAACCCTGTCAAACCGAGCGTTAAAGTATTCGCGAAGAAAAAGTCGAAGGCAAAGAGATCCTGAAGGAAACCCGCGATAAGGCCCGATTCCAGGCCGGCTCCCGAACCGAAAAAAAGAGCGAAGAATATGACGGATATCAGGACGAGATCCGGTTTCGCTCCGAATATTTTTATGGAATTTAAGATGCCTGCCTGCAGGACTAGCACCGCCAGTATGATCAAATAGATCTGGAACCTGTTTATCTTATACACAGGACTTCCTCTAATTTGGAAAGGTCTTCCGCGGTTTTTACTATCGCGTATTTATACAATCTTCCCGGTTCCTTGCCTACCCTTGTCACGACACCGACCATTATATCCTTGGGAAAGACGCTGCCAAAACCCGCGGTGATGACTTTGTCGCCCGGCGCCACATCGGAGTCGAGCGCGATGTAAACGACCTTGCAGCGGCCGTCAGGCCTGCCGGCAAGAATACCGCCCTGCCTGTTCCTCTCGATCAGAACGCCGACTTTCGAGTTGGGATCGGTGATGAGAAGCACTTTCGCTGAAGTCCTCCCGATCTCGATAAGCCTGCCGACAAGACCTTTAGTGAAAAGGACGGGCCTATTCTCTCTCAAGCCGTTTAAACTGCCTTTGTCTATTATGATGGAATTCGACCAGTTCGTCGGGTCTCTGCCTATCACCTGGGCGGGTATCGTCGAATAGGGGACGCTCTTCCTGAAAGCAAGAAGTGTCTTCAGGCGGTCGTTCTCCGCGGAAAGCACCTTTAATTCGTCTATACGCCTGTTCAACAGATTGATGCGCTCGCGTAAAATTCTATTCTCTTCCCGCAGCGTTGCGAAAGGGATGATCGCCCGGACCGAAGAGGCTGCCGTTTTGACGGTTTTCAACACCGGGGAAATGAAATCCACGAATTTTACTCTGCTTTGATTTGCTATGCTTTTGGAATTAACGACAAGGAGGGTAGTGACTGATATTATGACAAGGGCTTTGAAGATATCGCTTTTTTTTGCGCGCACATTTATCTCTCGAGCCTCGGCGTTACCGTTACTTTCCTGAGGTATTTTATCTCGCTTAAGACTTTTCCCGTTCCGAGCGCGACAGCTGTCATCGGATCTTCCGACAGATGGGCCGGCAGCCCCGTCTCTTCCGAGATGAGCTTGTCGATACCCCTTAAGAGCGACCCCCCGCCGGCGAGCACGATGCCTTTCTCGATCAGGTCCGCCGATAATTCCGGCGGCGTTCTTTCGAGCGTTATCCTCACCGCTTCCAGTATCTGGGCGATCGGTTCTGACATCGCTTCCCGAATCTCTTCGCTCGTCACGGTAACGGTCTTAGGAAGTCCGGCCACGAGGTCGCGGCCCCTCACTTCCATCTTGAGCTCTTCTTCTAACGGATATACGGAACCGATCTTTATCTTTATCTCTTCCGCGGTCCGTTCACCTATCATCAGATTATAGTTCTTCTTCAAATAATTAATTATCGCCTCGTCGAGTTCGTCGCCGCCGACCCTTACCGATTTCGAGAAGACGACGCCGGCCAATGATATGACGGCCATCTCGGTCGTGCCGCCGCCTATATCTATTATCATATTGCCTGAAGGCTCCTGAATCGGAAGTCCTACTCCGATCGCCGCCGCCATCGGTTCCTCTATCATGAAGACTTCCCTCGCGCCCGCGTGAAGCGCCGAATCCTTGACCGCCCTCTTCTCGACCTCAGTTATGCCGGAAGGTATCGCTATGACGATCCTGGGACGGACGAGCGGACGAGCGGAATTCACCTTCTTAATAAAGTAACGCAGCATGGCTTCGGAAATTTCGAAGTCCGTTATGACGCCGTGCCTCATCGGCCTTATCGCTGTAATGTTCCCGGGCGTTCTTCCCAGCATCCGCTTGGCCTCTTCGCCCACGGCCAGAACATTTGAAGTGCCGGCTTGAATCGCGACTACGGAAGGCTCGCAGAGAACTATTCCTTGATTCTTAAGGTAGATGAGCGTTGTGGCGGTCCCGAGGTCGATGCCCATGTCGTTCGAGAATAATCCGAGGACATCGTTGTATAATTTGGCGGCTTTATTGAAGGTGCGGCGTAAGTTCATATTATCTCCAAGTTTTCGAAGAAAACTTGATCCTGAAGCCGCGACGAACAGGAGCGGCTGAAGGACCTTTACCCTGCGATATTAACAGAAAATAATAATATTGTCAAATAGAAATTTTTTCGCTCCCTAGTCCGGCGGTTACTTTTGTGGCCGCCTTCCGCGGACGCAAATTTACATTAGGCATGTAAATTTGCTCTGTAAAATTTCGATGGCCGTCCAACCTGCCAGCGCTTAAAGCTGTTGTGCA
>JAPLMI010000051.1 GCA_026387115.1 Candidatus Omnitrophota bacterium
AAGAGCGGGCTGGAAAAAATTTACGGGTGACGCCCCTGAGGCTTTTCGCGTATGGGCGATGCATGCGAGATGGGGGTGCCCGCCGCTTAGGATTGCATAATAGTAAGCCCGCGCCCCAGTTACACTGCTCCTTTTGCAGGCAATCCTGGCGGGCATACAGACACACCGTGGAGTTACACATGTCTATTGTGAACCCCATGCTCGCCCTAGAAAGAAAAGCCGAGGGAGCGGCAGGACCCGTAAAATTTATTTAACTGGTAGTGCGAACATAACGAGTTTTAGGTAGGAACATATGAAACAGCTGATCGTAACAGCAGATGATTTCGGATTATCGAAATCTATAAGCGAAGACATAGCTAAGGCCTGCAGGGAAGGCATAGTCACTTCCATAAATCTCCTGTCGACAGGCCGGTCCTTCGAAGAGAGCCTCTATCTCATCAAAGATTTAAAGCTTGAAGAGATCGGGGCCCACCTTTCGCTCACCGGGACTATACCGGCCACGTACCCCGGGCAAATTCCCACCCTTATTGCCAAAAACGGCAGGTTTCACAAAAGTTACAGGAATTTTTTTATAAACCTGTTCCTTAAAAAGATAAATCGGGAAGAGGTCGATCTTGAACTTAGAAACCAGCTGGAGCGGCTTAAGCGAATAGGCATCCCCATAACGAATCTGACGAGCCACGAGCACATTCACATGATGCCTGAACTGCTGAATATATTTGTGGATCTGGCGAAAGAATACCGCATACCTTTTATAAGATACCCGCGCGGCGATAAGCTTGTCAGACCGCTAAGGGGCGATAAATTTTTCAGGCTGAGCCTTCTTTCATTGTTCGGAAAAAATATGGGGCATGTTATTGAAAGGAGCGGGCTCCGCGCTACCGATCATTTCATAGGGTTTCTCGACTCTGGTAATTTGAATGAAGAGGTGCTGATCAGGCTATTGAATAAACTGGAGGACGGCACTACGGAGATGGTTTGCCATCCGGGTTGCGAAGGCGAACTCGCCGCCCTGACGGCAAGGCGCGTTAAAAAATTCATACAGGATAATGGCATAGTATTGACTACATTCAAGAATATACTGTCCGAAAAGAAGCAGAAATAAAAGGGTCGCACTCATTTATTTGCTTCTCAAAGGAAAGGGGAACATTAAGGGGAAAACCTTTAGGTTTTCCCCTTAAAAACTTTTGGGCGCAAGCCAAATTTGCGACAGCAAATTTGATGCTGAGGATGCGACAAACCGGAGCATCCGAAGCACCCATGCTTCTTTGCTACTTGAAATTATATAGGTCCTTCGTCGGCCTACAATCAAACACCGGCCTCCTCAGGATCAATTTTTGCCTGACTAAGTCTATGGCAAAAATTGGTGGAGGTGGCGGGATTCGAACCCGCGTCCCCAAATATTAAAACAAAAGCCTCTACATGTTTATCCTAATCTTTGATTTCCCGTTTTGAACTTCAATAGGAGGAATTTCAAAACGGTATCCTTTATTAATTTCATCCAACTTATTAAAGGCTAAACAAGCTGGACTATCCTGCTATCGACGCCAATCCAACCCCGCAGGCCTGATTGGTTGACGGGTTACCTTATAAAGGTAACGCTACCGGTAGAACGGGTCCCGGCACCACTTGCATGGTGCTCAGTAACTCATTCACCGTTGCTGGCACTTTGTAGTTGTCAGCATTTGTGTTTTTGCCAGGTGTTTAAAGAGGCCTCCTAGCAACCTCTACATGCCACCTTTGTCCCACTACCTGGGTCGAAGCCTTTCACCCCCAATTTTTCGAAGAAAAATTGATCCTGAAGCGCCGTTAAACAATGCGACGAAAAGGAGCATTGTAGGCGCTGAAGGACCTAAACTCCGACTTCTGTAAAAGAACTGCTTTTTAATTTCTATTTCTTGAGATCTTCTTCAGTTCGCGGGCCAATTCCCGCTTCTTGATAGTTTCACGCTTGTCGTATTTTTTCTTGCCCTTCGCCAGGGCGAGCTCTACTTTTGCTATTCCGTGTTTGAAATAAACTTTTAAAGGTATTATCGCGAGTTTTTTCGTGCTGGCCTCGGCGGCAAGCCAGCGTATCTCTTTTTTATGAAGCAGAAGTTTCCGCGGCCGTGTCGATTCCACATTTGCGATATTGCCGAACTCATAGGGAGCTATATGCATATTATACAGCAAGATTTCGCTTCCTTCAAGCCTGGCGAAGCTGTCCGCCAGGCTGGTATTGCCTGTCCTTAAAGACTTGACCTCGGTCCCCTTAAGCTGTATGCCCGCCTCGAGGCTATCAAGTATAGCATAATCGAATCGGGCTTTTCTATTAGTAGCGATGACTTTGTCGTCCATATCGTTAAACATATCATAATATTGGCGTAAAATCAACGTGGATTGACAGGTAAGGCTATTTGCGGTATACTTACTTGTTTTCATGCGGAAGTGGTGAAACTGGCAAACACGTACGGTTCAGGGCCGTATGCCTCACGGCTTGAGGGTTCAACTCCCTCCTTCCGCACCAAATTTGCGAAGCAAATTTGATCCTGATCCGCCGAAGGCGGAGAAGGACCTTAATATTCCTTTCCAAAAGTACCAAGGGCTTTTATTATATATTATATGATTAAAAGAAGCTATTACACCTTAATTATATCAATAGCGGCGGTCGTGTTCCTTGCCTCGGGATGCGCTGCGCATGCGCCTTATTTTAAGCTCGATTCGTCGCTTGCAGGCGACATACGGAATTTCGGGGGCGCGCAGTATCTTCCGCTTGCCAGGCTATGCGATGTCTACGGGCTGGATTATAAATGGGATAGTTTTATCAGGACGGCGACCATAGAGAAAAAATCCGGCCGCATTGTGTTGAGGGCGGATAGCGATACAATGCTTTTGAACGGGGAGAAGAAAAAGCTCGACAGGCCTGTGGTTCTTCAGGGCGGCGAGGTATTCGTTCCGGTATCGTTCGCCAGGAATAATTTAGGGCCGATAATAAGAACCGCCCTGTCTGTCAGGCCGCCGGAAGAGAGCACGCCGAAAAAATTTACGATAAAGACTATTGTCATAGACGCCGGCCACGGGGGGAAGGATGTCGGTGCTGTCGGAAGGCGCATACACATCCGGGAAAAAGAAAAGGCCTTGTATCTTGCGCGGAAATTAAAAGGCGTGCTCGAAGACGCCGGTATCAGGGTCATAATGACTCGCGATAACGATACGTTCGTATCTCTCCGAAAAAGGGCCGAGATTGCAAACTCGTCCGGGGCGGACCTGTTCGTGAGCGTCCATCTGAACGCCTCAAGGTCAAGGATGATGAGGGGGTTCGAGTGCTATTACCTGTCCAACGCGACGGATGATAATGCCAGGGCGCTCGAGGCTTTTGAGAACGCGTCGCTCAGGCTTAACGATACGGCAAGCCTTGAGCATTCAAAACCGCTCGACAAAACTTTGTGGGATATGACACTTACCGAGAACAGGCTTGAATCGGCCCAGCTCGCGGATTACATCTGCGAGTCTATCGACAAGGATATCTTAATGGCGGATAGGGGTATAAGGAGCGCGCGGTTCTACGTCCTGAAATATACGCGTATGCCTTCGGTGCTGGTTGAGGCGGGTTACATAAGCAATAAGTATGAGGAACTGAAGCTGAAGGATGCGGTATTCCTGGACCGGATAGCGAATACCGTCGGCGAAGGCATATTGAGATATAAACGGGAATACGAGAGGACGGAAGGGTTCACCAGAAAATGAGCGACTCGAGGCCGATAGGCATATTCGATTCCGGAGTGGGCGGGCTGACGGTTGTGGATAAGATCGAAAAACTTCTGCCTCACGAAGACATCATCTATTTCGGCGATACCGCGCGGGTTCCTTACGGGACAAAGTCGAAAGAGACGGTCACAAAATTCTCGGTGGAGAACGTCGAATTCCTTATGGCGCATGACGTGAAGCTCGTCATCGTCGCCTGCAACACCGCCTCCTCGCTTAGCCTCGATTTTTTGAGGAGGTGCTTCAAGGTGCCGGTTATAGGCGTGATAGCCCCCGGCGCGGCCGGCGCCGTAAACTCTACAAGAAATAACCGGATAGGCGTTATAGGGACGAGCGCGACGATCTCTTCAGGAGCTTACGAAAAGGCTATAAGGAAGATAAGCCGGAAGGTAAAGATTTTCACGCAAAGCTGCCCCTTGTTCGTCCCTTTGGTAGAAGAAGGCTGGACCGGCGGAGAGATCGCCAGGAAAGTGTCGGGCATATATTTGAATGGGTTTAAAGTAAATCGGATCGATACGCTCATCCTGGGGTGCACCCATTATCCGATGCTGAAGGATGTGATAAAAAAGGCCGTCGGCCCGGATGTCCTGCTGATAGATTCGGCGGCTGAGGTTGCCAAAGAGGCCCGGGATTTGCTGGACGCAAGCGGCCTTCTGAATAATTCGCGGAGGAAGGGCGGCCAGAAATTTTTCGTAAGCGACGAACCCGGCCGGTTCATAAAAACGGGCGGGAGATTCCTGAGGCGCCGCATCAGTTGCGTGAAGAGGATTACCTGATATGTACGAGATAAAAGTAAAATCAGATTTCAGTTCAGCGCACAATCTCAGGAACTATTCCGGCAAATGTGAGAAGCTCCACGGCCACAACTGGATCGCGGAGGCGTCGTTCCGGTATAAAAATCTCGACAAGACAGGGCTGGCCGTC
>JAPLMI010000035.1 GCA_026387115.1 Candidatus Omnitrophota bacterium
AGAGCTAGAACTGGCCCTTCCTTTAAGGAAGGGATACCTTAAAGGGAAACCTTGGTTTCCCTTTAAAAACGTTCGGCCGCCAGGCCGAAGCCAAAAAGCAGACTACACTTTTTGGCGAAGGCCAAATTTGATATGGTGGACGCGACAGGACTTGAACCTGTGACCTCTGCGATGTGAGCGCAGCGCTCCAACCGACTGAGCTACGCGTCCAAATCCTAACTACGTACCCTTACAGCATACTTTTGGAAAGGAACAATTTTGGGCGCTAGCCCCTGCCCTTCCTTTAAGGAAGGGATACCTTAAAGGGAAACCTTGGTTTCCCTTTAAAAACGTTCGGCCGCCAGGCTTGCTGTCTATCGCTTGGTGGCAGGGCGAAGGGCAAAAGCCGGACTACACTTTTGCCCGAAGCCCGAACGTTATATGGTGGGCCCGCAAGGATTTGAACCTTGGACCAAGAGATTATGAGTCTCCTGCTCTGCCAGACTGAGCTACAGGCCCATAGACCGCGATTCGAACATTCCTATTCTACATTCTTTTTGCAGTTTGTCAAAATATTTATTTGTATGCGCAAGTCAAAAAAACATTGCGGCCAATGGATAATGATTATATAATAGAGCTCATGGAAAACTTGGAAGAACAGATAAAATTACTTGTTGAGCTCCAGGGGCTTGATTCGCAGATATTCAGGCTCGAAGATGAGCTTGAATTGATACCCGAGACGATAAAAAACGCCAATGAGGCATTTAAAGAAAAGAACGCGAACTTAAAGAAACTGGAAGACGGCCTAAAGGCGCTTCAGATGACTAGAAAAGATAAAGAGGGCGACTTAGAGGCTAAGGAGGGGATGATAAAGAAATATCAGACTCAGCAGTATCAGGTCAAGACGAATAAAGAATATACCGCCCTGCAGGGCGAAATAGGCCGCGTGAAGGCGGATAATTCGATAATAGAGGAAGAGGTGATCAAGATCCTGGACCAGATGGATGCCGAAAATAAGAAGATCCAGAAAGAGAAAGAGTTCCTGAAAGAAGAAGAGATGAGGCTCAACGAAGATAAGAAGAAGCTTAATGAAGACGCGAGCCGCTGTAAGGCAGAGCTTGAAGTGTTGAAAAAGAAGAGGGCGGAGCTGGCCCAAAAAGTAGATAAAAATATGCTGTCAAAGTACGAAAGGCTGATAAAGAATAGAGACGGCCTGGCGATCGTTCCTGTTTCCGGCGAGGCATGCCAGGGATGCCACAGGGTTATGCCGCCTCAGGTTATAAATGAGATAAGGATGAAGAAAGAGCTCATCCTCTGTGAAAACTGTACGAGGATATTATACATTGAAGAATAAAAAAGTTTACATATACGCTGACGGCGGCAGCCGCGGCAATCCGGGCCCCGCCGGCATAGGGGTTGTGATACTGGATGAAAAAAAGAAGAGGATTAAGGAGCTATCGAAATATATCGGTGAAACGACAAATAATAACGCCGAATACAATGCCCTCATATGCGGGCTCGAAGAAGCGTTGAGCTTGAAAGCTGACGAGGCCGTTGTGTATCTCGACAGCGAATTGGTGGCAAGGCAGATTAACGGCGAATACAGGGTAAAGAATGAGGAAATAAAACCTTTGTTTGAAAGGGCGCTCGCGGCGCTCAAGGGTTTTAAATCTTTCGAGATAAAACATATAGATCGGCTGAAGAACAAAGAGGCCGATAAGCTTGTAAATAAGGCGATAAATTTATCAAGTTTGTTTTAGTAGATCGGGCGCTCGATCCCGCCTTTGGCGGGATAGGAAAGTCCGAGCTCCACGGAGCAGCGTAGCGGCTAACGGCCGCCCACCGAAAGGTGAGGATTAGAGGACAGAGACGAGCCAAATCTTGCGAAGCAAGATTTGATCCTGAGGCCGCGACGAATAGAAGCGGCCGAAGGACCAAAGGGTACTTCGGCGGCTAAAATGCTTCCTTATGGGTCGCATTTTAACGCCGCCTCAGTATCCAAATTGCTTCGCAATTTGGGTGAGACGACCAATCTCTACGCGGAGTAAGACCAAATAGGTTCCGATCAAGGTGTTGCTCGCACCTACTCTAAAATCATGAGTATCGGAACGGGTAAGGTCGCTCGACCCCGCCAGTAATGGCGGGGCTAGATAGATGAGCGCCTCGTCCGCCGCTTTGCTCTGCAAAGCGGCGAGGCAAGACAGAACTCGGCTTACAGATCTGCTAAAATAAGAGGGGCGGTGAGAATTCACCGCCCCTCTTATTTTAATCAAGCCCAATACTTGACAAAAAGGGGCGCGTAATGTATACTTATTACCACATAGTGGTGGAAAGTGGAGTAAAATGGAGGACATGCTGAATGTTTTATGGCGAACATGAACACACCATAGACAAGAAGGGGCGGCTCATCATCCCCTCAAAATTTCGGGAAGCCTTTAAAGAATACGACATCCAAAAGTTCTACATAACAAGAGGCCTCGACAAGTGCCTATTTCTGTTTACCGAGAACGAATGGAAGTCGCAGGAATCGAAATTCAGGTCCGTATCGTTCACAAAAAGAGAATCGAGGAAGTTCAACAGGTTATATTTTTCCGGCGCGAGCGAGATCGAGTGCGATAAACAGGGAAGGATCCTCATCCCGAAGTACCTGAAGGATTTTGCCGGAATTAAAAGAGACGTTATGATAATCGGCGTCTCCAACAGGATCGAGATCTGGTCAAGGGATGTGTGGGGGGAATATTATAACGGCTCGAAAGAATCTTTAGAGGAGATAGCCGAAAAGTTGATGACGGAAGAAGGGTAAAGGGGGTGTTTTTATGATTCCCAGGAACGCAAGAGCTGTTAAAAGGGCCGGGTTGTGCAGCGCAGATATAAACACGTCTTTGGAAAGGCTTAAAAAAGCGCGGGCAGTAGGCTGCGATCCTTCATATATCGGCATCGATGATTACATCTGCAAGAAACTCTTTTCCATCAGGACGAATTTATTGACGAAATTCTAATAGATCTTTTGGGGTAGTTGTGCACCAACCGGTAATGCTTAAAGAAGTAATAAGCTCTTTAAATTTGAAGCCAGGCGATATTGTGCTCGATGCCACTATCGGCGGCGGCGGGCATGCCAGGGAGATCCTTAAAAGTATCATTCCTGGCGGCAGGTTAATAGGATTGGACCAGGATCCTATAGCCGCGCGGATGGCGGAAGAGACCCTCAAAGATTTTAAAAATTTTAAACTGATAAACGATAATTTCAGAAATCTGGACAGAGTTCTTTCTAAAGAGAATGTAAAAAGCCTGGATGCGGCCCTGTTTGATGTCGGGGTTTCTTCATTCCAGCTGGATGATAAGTCGAGAGGTTTCAGCCTGAAGATCGAGGCGCCTCTCGATATGAGGATGGATCCCGGCCAGGGCTTGAGCGCGTACGATATCGTCAACAGATACAAGGAAAAAGATCTTGCCGATATTATAGATAAATTCGCGGATGAGAGGTTTTCCGCAAAAATTGCCAGGTACATCGCCCAGGCCCGGCGGGATAAACCGATAGAGACGACGAAAGAACTTGCCGGGATTATTCATAAAGCGATAGGCTTTGGATACAAGGGCGGCCGGATCGATCCGGCCACAAGGACATTTCAGGCGATAAGGATCGCCGTCAACGATGAATTGGGCGCCATGGAGGAAGGATTAAAAAAAGCGGTCTCCTGGCTCAATATCGGCGGCAGGATCGCGGTCGTTTCTTTTCATTCTCTTGAAGACCGCATAGCGAAGAACCTGTTCAGGGGTTATTCCGAATTGGGTATAGTAAGGATCATAACAAAGAAACCGATAAGGCCGCAATTCGAAGAGACGGTGAAAAATCCCCGTTCGCGGAGCGGGCGTCTACGGGTGGCTGAAAGGATATAGGGTTCGATGAAACTTTTGAAATCTTTAACATTGATACCGATAATTACCCTGGTCGCATTGATATATGTGCACCAGCAGGTAGAGCTGGTGAAGTTGAGCTATTCCATAGAGCGTAAAGAGAAGAGGGTAAAGGATATGCTTGACCGCAGAGAGAGCCTGGGTTATAATGTTAACAATTTGGAGGCGCCTTACAGGCTGGAGCAGGCTCTTCTTTCCAGGAACGTCGACATAACTTTTCCCAAAAGAGCCAATGTCGTAAAGATCGCCAGATTAAGGCATAACCCAAGAGGCCTCGAGGCGATACGCTCGAGCGGCCTTGAAAGAAAATTTAACTTATTCGGCATAACAGAATTCCTTAGCCCGAGGGCAGAGGCCCAGGCCAAGGAAAGGTAGACCTACCCAAGTTTGGCTTTAAGGATTTCTTAAATTCGTGCATAGCGGAACCTTTCGTACGCGGCAGATTGCCGTCTTTCTTTTTTTTCTCCTAGCCCTTTCCATCCTCCTTGCGCTCCTTTTCTACATCCAGGTT
>JAPLMI010000196.1 GCA_026387115.1 Candidatus Omnitrophota bacterium
TTCCTCGGCCCCAACGGCGCCGGCCAATCCACCACCATAAGGATGCTCTGCGGAATCATCTCTCCCACATCGGGCGGCGGCCGGGTGGGCGGGGGCGATATCGTCAAAGAGCAGTCAAAAATAAAAGAGCATATCGGCTACATGTCCCAGAAATTCTCCCTCTATAACGACCTGACCGTAGAAGAGAATATAAATTTTTACAGCGGCATATACAAGATACCCCAAAACCAGAAGAAGGAGCGTCTCGAGGAGACCGTCCGCACCGCCGGGCTGGAGGGGATGGAGTCAAAGCTTACCGCGACCCTTGCCGGCGGGTGGAAACAGCGCCTTGCCCTGGGCTGCGCCCTCATCCATAAGCCGAGGATAATATTTCTTGACGAGCCGACGTCGGGCGTCGACCCGATAACGCGCGCCAATTTCTGGGCCGTCATAAAAGAGCTGGCAAGCCGGGGGGTGACGATATTCGTCACCACGCACTACATGGACGAGGCGGAGAACTGCAACCGCATGGTCCTCATCTACCGCGGCACGATCATCGCGACGGGAACGCCCGCCGAGATGAAGACCGACCAGATGAAGAACGATGTGCTTGAAATAACGCTCGCCAATTCCCAGGACTGGCTCGAGAAGATCGGCAAACTTGACGGCGTCAAAGAAGCGGCGCTCTTCGGAAGCACCATCCATGCCGTTGTTTACGAAAGCTCCAAAGCCATGCCGGCTATAAAGAAATTCCTCAAAGAACAAAAGGCGGGAGATTTCGCCGTCAATAAAATTCTTCCGTCGCTGGAAGACGTATTCGTCTCTCTGATAGAGAACTATGACAAAACAGAGCCTAAGAAGAATTAAGGCCGTAGCCTGGAAGGAGTTTGTCCAGGTGAAGCGCGATCCCCGCTCGCTTACCCTGGCCCTGGCGATCCCGATGTTCCTGCTGATTATTTTCGGCTACGGGCTTTCGCTGGATATCGATCACGTCCGCACCGTCGTCTGGAACCAGGACGCCTCTTCGATGCTTACCCGCAATTTCCTGTTCAATTTTGAGAACTCCAGGTACTTCAGGATAATAAAATATACGGATAACTACCGGGATATCGAGCGCATGATAAATTCCGGCGAGGCGATCATGGCGCTCGTCATCCCGAAAGAGTTCTCCAAATATATCGAATCAGGCAGGCCCGCGCAGCTGCAGCTTCTTATGGACGGAAGCGACGCGAATACCGCGACGATAGCCAGGGGTTACGTGCGCGCGGTGGTATCAAAATATAACGTGGAATTACTGGCGAGCGCGCTTGCCGATCACGGTGTGGCGCCTTCGAAAACGCTCGATGCCCGCTCAAGGATCTGGTTCAACATGGGGCTTACGAGCACGTGGTTCATCGTTCCGGGCGTCATCGCGATGATCATCATGATCATCGCGGCGCTGTTGACGTCCATCTGTATCGCTCGGGAATGGGAGAGGGGCACGATGGAGCAGCTCATCTCCACTCCGGTGAAAGCGCCGGAGCTCGTCATCGGCAAATTCATCCCCTATTTCGCCATCGGGTTCTTCGATCTCACGGTAGGCGTGCTGATGGCGAGGTTTTTGTTCGATGTCCCTTTCAGGGGCAACTACGGCCTGCTTTTCATATTGAGCTGTTTATTTCTGACGGGCGCGCTGTCGCAGGGCATATTGATCTCCATAGTCGCCAGGACGCAATTGATGGCAAGCCAGCTCGCGACGCTGACGACGATGATACCGACCATAATACTGTCCGGGTTCATCTATCCGATCTTCAACATGCCGAAGGCGCTTCAGGTGGTCACGTACCTGATCCCGGCGCGTTATTACATCGTTATTTTAAGAGAGCTGTTCCTGAAAGGCAACGGTATCCATTCGATGTGGAAGGATGCGCTCTTTCTATTGCTGTTCGGTTTCATCATGCTGGGCCTGGCCATTAGAAAATTCAGAAAGAAAGTGGCATGATAAGTTTCGAGCGCGCACGCGCTATACTTGTAAAGGAATTCAAACAGGTCTTCCGCGACCCGCGGATGAAGACCATCATCTTCATCACTCCGCTTGTGCAGATAATACTCTTCGGCTACGCCGCGAATAAGGACATCAACTATGTCCCGACCGCTATTCTCGACAGGGACAACACCGTGGAAAGCCGCGAGCTCCTGCGCAGGTTCACATTCTCCAAATATTTTGTGCCCGAACATTACATCAATAGCGAGAAAGAGCAGAATGATCTGCTTGACAGGGGAAAGGCGAGCGTCGTCATCCACATCGACCGCGGGTTCGGACGCGATCTCCAGGGCAATAAGGACGCCCAGCTTCAGCTATCCTTTGACGGCACGGACTCCAATACGGCGATGATCGTCATGGGTTACGCCGATACGGTCGTAGGGGAATACGGCTACGATCTCATGAAGGAAAGGGCCGCGGCGACCGGCAGGATATCGAGTGTTCCCAGCGTGGATTTGAGGGACCGGCCATGGTTCAACGGCAACCTCGTCTCGAGGGACTATTACCTGCCGGGCGTTATCTGCACCATAGTGACGATGATGTCTTTATTGTTAAGCGCCATGGCCATAGTGAAGGAGAAGGAGATCGGCACCATGGAGCAGCTGATCGTCAGCCCCTTAAAGCCGCTCGAGCTTATTTTAGGCAAGCTCCTTCCGTTCGCGATACTGGCGCTTATCCAGATCACCCTCATTACGATACTGGGCGTATTCTGGTTTCATGTGCCGCTCCGGGGAAATCTGCTGCTATTGCTATTTTCCACCTGCATATATTTATTTACCAGTTTGGGAATAGGCCTCTTCATCTCCACGATATCCTCGACCCAGCAGGAGGCGATGATGTCGGTCTTTCTTTTCTTCATGCCGACGGTGCTTCTTTCCGGGTTCGCTTATCCGATAGCGAATATGCCGCAGGTGGTCCAGTGGTTCACTTTTTTCAATCCTCTGCGGTATTTCATGGTTGTCATAAGGAGTATCTTTTTAAAGGGGGTGGGGCTCGAGGTTCTCTGGGCCCAGCTCCTGCCGCTTCTGGTTATGGGTATCGTGGTCATCGCCTTCAGCGCTCTTCGGTTCCGCAAGAGCCTCGGTTAGACATGAAAAAGTTACCGCCCCGCCTATTGCCCGGAGCCATATTAGATGATATATTAGTATCAAGAGGTAATTTTAGCCCTATTAGGGAGCGCTGAAATGTCAAAGAAGAGATCCCGTCTCATAACCGCGGTTATCACTATAACGGCCTTTTTGTCCACAAGCCTGTATGCTGGGCCGGCGACCGTTCGCCCGGCGGCGGCGCCGAGCGCGTTCGATATAAACGCGTTCTCATTACCCGCCGGCCTCGGAGAGGTGAGCTCCGTCTTCAAGGGCACGAACGGCAAGACTATCCTGCACATCCAGGATGCCCACTGCGATTACAATGCCCAGCATGCGATAGCCGCCATCATCGCGAATCTATCGGCCAACTATAACGCCCGCATCGTCTTTCTCGAAGGCGGCGCCGGCTCCTATAATTTTTCGGCGTTCGACCGCATCGGGGACCCCGCAATAAAAGAAAAAGTGAGCGACTATTTCGTCAGGGAAGGGATAGTGACGGGTGCGGAGTTCTTCGCGATAAATAATCCGGGCGTAAGCCCTGAGCTTTACGGCATCGAGGACGAAGGCCTCTATTTTAAAAATCTTAAAGCTTACAGGGATTCGCTCGCGTTCAAGGAAGAGGCGGATTTATATCTAAAGACGTTGTTCGCGGCGATGAACAACCTTAAATTGAAAGCGTATTCCCCGCCGTTAAAAGAGCTCGACGAAAAGATGGCCGCGTACAGGGGCCATAAGATCGATTTCAAGGCCTACGCCTCGTATCTCAAAGAAAAGGCCGAGGCGAATAATATCGTGACCGCCCGTTATGAAAATCTATCACACCTCTTTGCCACCATCAGGATAGAGAGCGCCATCAATTTCAAGGAGGCGGAAAGGGAACGGGTCCTTCTTATAAATAAACTCGAATCTGTCCTGCCGAAAGGCGATCTTAAAGAGCTCGCAAAGACGGGCGCGGAATATAAGGCAGGGGAAATACCGTCGGAAGCCTTCTATAGCTATCTTTTCAGGGAAGCGAAGATCGCAAACGTGGATTTTAATGCCCTCCCCAACCTTGTAAAATATTCGGAATATCTCAAAACTTATGAATCGATCGACAAAGCGGCGCTTTTAAAGGAGATAAAAGATGTTGAACAATTGATTGCGAACAGACTAGCCAAGACGGAAGATCAGAGAAGGGCCTGGGGCCTGGATAAGGACTTAAATATTTTAAAAACCATCTTCAACACGTCTCTTATAAAGGAAGATTTTGATTATTGCAGCGCTCATAAAGAAGATTTTGATGTGAAAAATTTCACAGGCTTCTTCATTAAAAGGGGCCCCGCATACGGATTGAAATTTACGCCGGATGAGAGACTGAATAAGCTGGATATCTACAGAAGCGGAATGGAAAAATTTTACGCGTATTCCCTCCGGAGGGATGACGCCTTCCTGAAGAATATAGGCTCAAAGCTCGCCGCCGATAATAAGAATATCGCTATACTCGTCACGGGCGGTTTCCACTCGGCGAATCTCTTTAAATTGTTTAAGGATAAAGGATATTCATACGCAAAGCTCATGCCGAAATTCAAGGCCGATGAGGGCGACAATCCGTATTTTAACCTGCTCGCCGGCGGAATGACGCCGATGCAGGAATTTCTGAAGACAGCGGTATCATACACGCCGGAAAAGGCGGCGCTCGCGATCGAAACGCCGTTTTCACAAATGGCGGTAGAGCCGGCTGTAAAAAACCTGATAGAGATCGGCATCGTCGGTTTAGGCAGCATTCTCGGCGGTAAAGCCTTTGTCATGCAGACGAGAACCCATTTTATTGTGATCGATAACAATCCTGTCGAAGGCGCCATGAAGGATATTAAAATGCAGTTTGGCCCACAGACGATTTACGCCTCGATATTCCCGGCTCTTCCGGCAAATCATACCGTTAACGCCATGCTGTTGAATGAGAATACCATGACATGGGAGCCGTCGGGCGGCATTCCGGAAAGAGGCGAGACGCAGGGGCCGCCGTCCGAAAAAACGAAAGAAAGAAAAGGCGCTCCGGTTTATTCGCAAAATGTAAGCGTAATAAGGGGTAAGGTTGGGGTAGGCGTCGGACCTCAATACGCCGGAGAAGAATTGATCGAAGCGGGCAAAGGAGAGGTGATAGAGGGAATTCCGGGCGAGCCTTTTAAGGTTACGCTAAAAACCGCTCTTGGCGCATACGGACAGAGATATTGGGAAGTGCCCGGCCTGGCGCCTGTAACGACAGTCGAAGGGGTCAGGGGATTGAACGCGGAAATGAACGAATACGACAGAGCGGTTCTGGCTTCATTGGCAGCGAGGCCGCTCAATCCCGAGAAAGAATATATGGTTTATATCGAATGTCCGGATGAGATGAGAGGTTTGCCCGGCGTCGAGAGGGCGGTGTTGCAGGATATGGTTACGACGCACAGAATCGGGAATGTCACCTATGTCACTTTCGCTCCGTCAAAACGGGACGGTATTGCGAAGCGAATCGAGCTGGATGCGGCGAGGATCGGCGCCAACTATATAGTGGCGTTTGCATTGAAAGGGAAGGATGTTAAGGAGAGCGCTACCGATGAAATTATAAAGAAGAATTCATATACAGTTTATATGGAAGGCGTGCGGGGTCATACGTATGTGCCCGTCAGGACCTGCGGAATGACTGCATTGAAGATATTTGATTTTCTAAACCTCCAGGAAAAAGCCGAGGGCGATAAATCCATACTCAATCCTACGGTGGAGATGATAGCAAGGGGGCTGGGGCTGATATCCGGCGCAAGCTATAAAGACCTGATAGGCGTTATAGCAAGCGCAGACGACCAGGGCAGGCTATGGCTCCTTAAGTCAGGATTGATATTGGTCGAGATAAGGCCCTTCAATATCAACGATATGAAATTGTTGAACGAGATGGCAAAACTTGTTCGTACCGCAGTGTAAGAGGGTGAGCGATATGAAAGCGATAAGACTGACATTCATGATTCTTCTGGTTCTGGCGATGATCCAGACGGTATCCGCCCAGGATACGGCGAGGACCGCCACTGTCGTGGGGGTCATCGGCACGGCAGAGGTGATGCCGCCGCAAGGTTCCTGGACAGAGGCCCGTCCGGGCATAAGCCTGCCCGAAGGGACGATTATCCGGACCGCGGAAGGTTCGAAAGTTATCGTCAGCATCGACGGCCGCTCCATGAGCGCGCTTGTCGAGATGAGAGATTACACACAACTTATTATTGCCGAAATGCCTCCGCTTGAAAACCAGACGAGGAAAACGCTTCTTGACCTGGCGATAGGCAACGTCCTCATCAAAGTGAAGAACCTGCCGTCCGATCAGTCGAAGTTCGAAGTGAGAACGCCGATCTCCTATGTCGGTGTCCGCGGCACCATCTTTTCCATCTCCCTTAAGCGCGCCGAGTAAAATGGACGCTGTCCCTTATTGATTATATCAATATTTTATGGTAGACTTCATTCAATATGAAGCGGTATGAACAATTTCCTCATACGGCGGATATAGGCGTCCGCGTCTTCGGCGTGGACTTAAAAGAGCTGTTCGAGAACGCCGCCTTCGCGATGTTCGACCTCTTAGCCGACCTCGAAGGGCTGAAAGGCGATATCGTTAAGGATTTTGAGATTAAAGCGCCCAGCAAAGAGGAGCTGTTGGTCGACTGGCTCGACGAGCTCCTTTTCAATTTCTACACCAAATCGATAATCTTTTTTAAATTCGACGTTCGGGAGATTTCCGAGACCGGGCTTAAGGCCAGGGCCTTCGGCCGTCCGGTCGCCTCGAACAAGAACCGCCTCAAGACCGAGATCAAGGCGGCGACATATTCGGACCTGAAGATAGTGAAGGACGGTTCCGGCTACCGGGTAGAGATAATCTTTGATGTATAACCTGGAGAAGATCGACGATTACAGGTGGCGCATACCGAAGAGCTGTAAGGCCGGGATGCGCGTCGACGGCGTGGTCTACGCCGACGAACGGATGATCGAGGATATCCGCTCCGACAAGGCGGCCGAACAGGTCGCGAACGTCGCGTTCCTTCCGGGTATCGTAAAATATTCGCTCGCCATGCCGGATATTCACTGGGGCTATGGGGCTCCTATCGGCGGGGTAGGCGCATTTGATATCGAAGAAGGAGGAATAGTATCTCCTGGATTTTGTGGCTATGACATAAATTGCGGGATACGGCTTGTAAAGACTAATTTAAAAGAAGACGATGTTAAGCCGAAACTGAAAGATCTGGTATACGGCCTTTACAATGACATTCCGGCAGGCGTCGGATCGAAGGGCGATATTAAGGTAAGCGCCTCCGAAGAGCGGAAGCTCCTCGTCGAAGGATCGAAGTGGGTAGTCGACCACGGCTACGGCCGGGCCGAAGACCTCGAATATACCGAAGAGCGCGGCGCGGTGAAAGGCGCGGACCCCGACAAAGTCTCGCCGAGGGCCTACGAGCGCGGAAAGAACCAATCCGGCACACTCGGCTCGGGCAATCATTTCCTGGAAATCCAGACGATAGACGAAATTTTTGATGAGGAGATCGCCGGGACATTCGGCCTCGAAAAGGGCCAGGTAACGCTGATGATCCATTCCGGTTCGCGCGGCCTGGGCTATCAGGTCTGTGACGAGTATTCAAAAGATTTTATCCGCTGCCTCTCGAAATATAATATAAACGTTCCGGATAGACAGCTTGCTTGTGCCCCCGTAAATTCAGACGAAGGGAAAGCATATCTGGGCGCGATGCGTTGCGCCGCGAACTACGCCTGGGCGAACCGCCAATGCCTCATGCATCTGGCAAGGCTCGTCTTCGAAAAGGTTCTTCACATGGGGCCGAAAGACCTGGGGATGGATTTGATCTATGATGTCGCGCACAATATAGTAAAAATCGAGAAATATAATATCAATGGAAAAGAAAAGATGCTCTGCGTCCACAGAAAGGGCGCTACGAGAGCATTTCCTCCGGGACATCCGGAATTGCCCGATAAATACAAGAAGACCGGACAGCCCGTTATAATTCCCGGCGACATGGGAAGGAACTCGTATCTTTTAGTCGGCACAAAGAAGGCCGAAGAGACGTTCTACTCCACAGCTCACGGCGCCGGAAGACGTCTGTCGCGCTCAGCCGCCATACAGGCCGGCCGCGGAAGATCTATATCGCGCGAATTGGAAAATAGAGGTATAATAGTGATGTCCAGCGGCAGGGAGACCCTTGCCGAAGAGATGCCTGAGGCGTACAAAGATGTGAACGAGGTTGTGAGCGTAGTCCACGGCGCGGGTATATCGAAGAAGGTGTGCAAAATGCGTCCGATGGGCGTAATCAAGGGGTGACAAATGCTAGACCTGAAATTCATAAGAGAGAATAAAGATAAAGTAAAGGAAGCTCTAAAGAACCGAAATCTTAAGCTAGACATAGATGAGCTTATTAGGATTGACGAAGAGCGAAGAAAGCTATTGGTAGAGGTCGAAACGCTTAAGGCTGAGAGGAACAAGGCAAACGATGAAATAGCCGGCCTTATGAAGGAGAAGAAGAACCCGAAAGAGATTATAGCCAAAATGAAGGTCGTTTCCCAAAAAATAGCCGATTTTGACAAAAAAGTGGGTGAAATTGACCAAAAAATAGCCGATTTTGTATATATAATCCCAAATATACCCGATAAATCGGTACCTGTAGGTGGGCCGGAATCGAACAAAATAGTGCGTTCCTGGGGTAAAACGCCCACTCTTGACTTCAATCCGAAGAACCATATTGAGCTTGCGGAAGGCCTTGGGATAATAAGCTTCGGCCTGGCGTCCAAGATCACCGGCTCGAACTTCGTTCTTTATATGGGGTTGGGCGCGCGGCTCGAAAGAGGGCTCATCAATTTCATGCTCGACCTTCATACCAAAAAGCACGGTTACAAGGAGGTATTTCCTCCATTCCTGGTAAACAGGCGGAGCATGACAGGGACGGGACAGCTTCCCAATCTTGAGGAAGAGATGTACCGGTTGAAAGACGATGACCTCTTCCTGATCCCGACAGCCGAAGTCCCTGTTACAAATATTCATGCCAATGACACTATTGAAGAAGACCGCCTTCCTATATATTACACGGCATATACGGCATGTTTCAGGAGGGAGGCGGGCTCTTACGGCAAAGATACGAAGGGCCTCATCAGGGTCCATCAGTTCGACAAGGTCGAGCTCGTCAAGTTCGTAAAACCCGAGACCTCGCCCGAGGAACACGAGAAACTCCTGAAGGACGCGGAAGAGGTCCTCCAGCTTCTCGACCTTCCGTACCGCGTCATCCTTCTTGCGACAGGCGACATATCGTTCGCCGCCGCGAAATGTTACGACATCGAGCTTTACGCGGCCGGCACGGACGCGTATCTCGAAGTGTCGAGCTGTTCGAACTTCACCGACTTCCAGGCCCGCCGCGCGAGCATCAAATTCAAACGAACGGACGAACGGACGAACAAAAGAACTACCGAATACGTCCACACGCTGAACGGCTCCGGAGTCGCGCTGGCGCGGCTCGTCGTCGCCATACTCGAACTTGTAATGGCCATATTAGCCGTGCCGGTCGCCGTCGGGATATCATTCGCGTTTTATAACAACATCATCCTGATAAAGGAGCTTGCCGGCTCCCTGAAATATTTCCTGTGGGGCATTGGAAGCTATGTGATTCTCCACCTCTTATTTTACAGGCCGACATACCTGTATGTGCTGGGCCACGAGGCCGTGCACGCGGGGATCTCATGGATATTCGGCGG
>JAPLMI010000066.1 GCA_026387115.1 Candidatus Omnitrophota bacterium
CGAACAGGGCGCCGCCCTGGCTCTGGGCCAGGCGCGCGAAGAATTGTGCAAGCTGAGCGCCGTCGATGCCTGGCGTCGGGATATATGTCCCCACCCTATATACGGCGATGAGCCCCAGCGTCAGGAATATCTTCTTCCTTAGGTCTGGTATCTTTACGATATTTGCGAACGCTTCTAGCATTTTTTATTTTTTTAACAGTTCGATCTTCGCGCCGGCCGCCGCGAGGATCTTTTTGGCGTTTTCAGAAAATTTATGCGCCTTGACCGTTACGATTTTTGTAAGCTTTCCAGCGCCAAGAATCTTTATCGGCTCAATCAGGCTTCCTGTCAGGCCGGCCTTCTTGAGCTGGGCCGGGCCTACCACGGCGTTGTTGTCGAACCTGTTCAACGATTCAACATTTACGACCTGATAAACTTTCCTGAACGGCGCGGTGAAGCCTTTCTTGGGAATACGCCTTATAAGAGGCATCTGGCCGCCCTCGAATCCGGGCCTGGTCGTCCTGCCGGACCTTTTCTTCGCGCCCTTCCTGCCGCGGCACGCAGTCTTGCCGTGGCCGGAGCCCGACCCTCTTCCCCGCCTCTTGGTAGGCCTGTTCGCGCCTCTCGGCATCCCTATGTCGCTTAAATTCACGTTTTTGGGCCCTCTTCCAGATCTTTCCTTCTCTCAAGCCTCAACTTTTTCAGGCCTTCGACCGTCGCCTTTACGACATTCAACGCGGAATCCGATCCGAGTGACTTGGTTAATATATCTTTTATTCCGCCGGCCTCGCAGACGGCCCTCACCGCTCCTCCGGCGATTACTCCGGTTCCTTCAACTGCCGGTTTCAACAAAACTTTCGCGGCCTTAAAATGGCCGATTATTTCGTGCGGTATCGAAGTACCCTTTAAAGGGATCTTAAAAAAGCTCTTTTTTGCGTCGGTTAAACCTTTTCTTATGGCCTCAGCAACTTCATTCGCTTTTCCGAATCCTATGCCTACCTGGCCTTTTCCGTCGCCTGCCACAACGAGGGCATTGAACGAAAATCTGCGGCCGCCTTTGACAACTTTGGCAACCCTCTTTATTTTAACGACTCTTTCGACAAAACCTTCTTCAGCTCCCTGCCTGGACCCTCTCGGCCCGAAACCCTGTCCGCCGGGCCTGCGTCCTCTCTTAGGCCTGGCCCATGGCGCAGGGGGACTTTGAGTTTCCGCCGGAGCCTTAACCTCCTGAGGTTTAGCCTCCGGAGCCGTTACGGCCTCTTGCGGTTTTTCCTTTTCCGTATTCTTATCGTCATTCTCGTTCTGCAATTTGTCAGCTCCTTTTTCAATTAAAATTGAAGGCCGCCTTTACGCAAAGCCTCGGCAAGCGACTTCACGCGGCCATGGTAAGCGTACCCCGAGCGGTCAAACACTATCCTCGCGATACCGTTTTTCTTGCACAGTTCAGCCAGGGCTGCGCCCAGTAGATTCGCGCCTTTCACATTGCCGCCGTCTTTCTTTACCTTGTCCTTAATGTCCTTCGAATTTGTCGCGAGCGACAACATCGTCTTCCCGCATGTATCGTCGATAAGCTGCGCGTAGAGATTGTCCAGGCTTCTGTAAACACTGAGCCTCGGCTTAAGGCTGGTGCCGCTTATCTTCTTCCTCATTATCTTATGCCTTCTATCTCTACCGTCTATCTCAATCCATTTTTTCATAATATTTACCGTCTTTTATCCCGCGCCACCGCCGCCCGCGGCGCCGGCTACGGCCTTACCTGCCTTGCGCCTTACGTGCTCGCCGGCATATTTTATGCCCTTACCCTTATACGGCTCCGGCCTGTAATAATCCCTTATCTCGGCGGCAACCTCGCCGACCTTGGCTTTATCTGCCCCTTTAACAACGATCTGGGTAGGTTTGGGGGTCTCTATAGTGATGCCCTCCGGAATATCATAGTTTATAGGATGCGAATAACTTAGCTGGATATTCAACACCTTCCCCTGCACCGCCGCCTTAAATCCGACCCCCGTTATTTCGAGATCCTTTTTATACCCGTCGGTTACGCCTATTACCATATTATTGAGAAGGCTCCTGATCAGGCCGTGCGTAGCCTTGTCCTGTTTCAGGTCCGATGGCCGCGTGACCGTAATGGCGTTATCTTTCACCTCGACTTTAAAATTCGGCGCGAAGGAGTAAGTTAGCTTCCCCTTGGGCCCTTCTATGTTTACAGATGATCCTGAGACGGTTGCGGTGACTGTGCCGGGTAACGTAACAGGTTTTTTACCGATTCTTGACATATCTCCTCACCAGGCGTAGCAGAGAACTTCTCCGCCCACCTTCTTTTCACGGGCTTCGCTATCGGTCATTATTCCGTTTGATGTTGAAACGATCGCTACGCCGAGGCCCCCATAAACCTTTGGCAGGGCATCGGTCTTTTTATATATCCTCAAACCCGGCTTGGATATGCGTTTTAAGCCGAAAATCGCGCTCGTGCCGTCTTTGGCATATTTCAGATATACCCTCAGGATACCCTGTTTTGTATCTTTTATAAGTTTATAGTTTTTAATAAAACCTTCCTTCTTGAGTATCTTCAAGATCTCTTCTGTAAGACGAGAGTTCCTGATCTCGCAAACTTCCTTCCCGGAAGAACTCGCGTTCCTTATTATCGTAAGCATATCGGCTATCGGATCGGTCAATGCCATCTATTCCTCTCTACCAGCTTGCCTTTACAACGCCGGGTATCTCGCCCCTGGAGGCGAGCTCTCTGAAACAGATCCTGCAGAGCTGGAATCTCCTTATGAAGCCGCGCGGCCTGCCGCAAAGTTTGCACCTATTGTAACGCCTGGCCTTGAACTTCGGCGGCCTTTGGCACTTCACTATCAACGACGTCTTCGCCATATTATTTTAAACCTTTTCCTTTTTTATTTTTCTTTCTTAGCAAACGGCATTCCCATCAGCCTTAATAGCTCAAACGCCTCATCCTTCGTTTTGGCGGATGTAGCTATTGTGATGTCCATACCGTGGATCTTCGGCACCTTATCTATATCTATCTCCGGAAATATCAATTGCTCGCTCAATCCGAATGAATAGTTGCCGCCTTCGTCGAATGAGTTCAGGGAAAGGCCCCTGAAGTCCCTTATCCTGGGAATGGCGATCGATATGAGCCTGTCGAGAAATTCATACATCATCACCCGCCTCAGGGTAACTTTACATCCTATTGATGAGCCTTTCCTTATTTTAAAATTGGCTATAGCCTTCTTGGCTTTTGTTACGACCGGTTTCTGCCCCGTGATCATGGCGAGCTGGCTCTCGGCGGCTTCGAGCAGCTTCACGTCCTGCGTAGCCTCGCCCAACCCCACATTCACGACTATCTTCAGAAGCTTCGGAGCCTGCATGGTATTTTTATAACTAAAGCGCTTCATCATGTCCGGAATGATTTCGCTTCTATATCTTTCCAAAAGTCTGGGTTTGGCCATTTTAAATAACCTCTTTACATCTCTTGCAAAAACGCGTCCTTGTGCCGTCCGCGAGGACGTTTATTCCGATCCTCGCGGGCTTACTGCATGTCTTGCAGAATGGCGATAGGCTCGAGGTGTGGATCGGGCTCTCTTTCTGAACGATGCCGCCCTGCTGGTCCTGTTTCGTCTTCCTGGCATGTTTCTTGACGTAATTTATGCCTTCCACAAGCGCCGATCCTTTTTTAGCGTAGACGCGAAAGACCTTGCCGGTCTTTCCCGCGTCGCGCCCCGTCAATACATAAACTATATCGTTCTTTTTTATCTTATTCACCCTACAGCACCTCCGGCGCAAGCGATATTATCTTCATAAAATTTTTATCCCTCAACTCTCTTGCGACCGGGCCGAATATCCTCGTCCCTCTCGGATTGAGCTGCGGATCGATTATGACCACCGCGTTGCGGTCGAACCTTAGCCGCGTCCCGTCCGGCCTCTTTATGGGGAAAGCCGTCCTTACTATCACGCCCTTTACAACCTCATGCTGCTTAACGATAGCGTCCGGAGAGGCCTCCTTTATATTGCATGATATGATATCGCCGATATTGGCGAAACGCCTATCCTGCCTTCCGATGACGCCTATCATCGACGCGCGCCTCGCGCCCGTGTTGTCCGCAACATCTAAAATAGTCCGCATTCTAACCATATCAACCTATCCCGCTAATACCTGAATCTTTTTTATTCAGTATTTCTACAAGCCGCCATCTTTTTGTTTTGGAAAGCGGCCTCGTCTCCTCGATCCTTACCGTATCGCCGGCCTTGGCGCTATTCTTCTCGTCGTGGACTTTGAATTTTGTGGCGCTCCTGACCATTTTATTATATATGGGGTGATGTATGGCCCTATCGACCTCTACGGTGATAGTCTTATCCATCTTATCGCTTACGACTATGCCCACCCTCTCTTTTCTGCTCGGCCTTCGGTTACTTTGCATCGGACTTCTCCTTTATGACGGTCTCGCACCTCGCGATGTCTTTTCTCGTGTCGTTTATCCTGTGGGGCTTCTCGATCCTGCCGGCCCTGGCCTCGGTGCGCAAATTATACAGCTC
>JAPLMI010000125.1 GCA_026387115.1 Candidatus Omnitrophota bacterium
AAACACGAAAATCTGGACTTCGTCCTTGGTTCACGACTTTACGGTAGAACGCGAAGTCTGTATTCATTATTGAAAGAAAAATTTTCCTATCTTGGCACTCTCCTGACAACTTATTTAATTAACATTATGTACGGAAAGAAATTTTCCGATATAATAGGAACCAGATTATATAGAAAAGCTGTTTTTAAAAATATTCATGTGAAGTCTTCAACGTTGATATTCGATTTTGAAATCGTGGCTAAGGCATGCAAGGCCGGATTGAAAATAAAGGAGGTCCCGGTCTCATACAAACCCAGAACTTATAAAGAAGGAAAAAAGATCAGGCCTTCCCATTTATTTCCCGCTATATTTACACTATTTAGGGTTAGGGTTTTTGATAAGGATTAAAATAAAGACAATATGGAGAACAAAACCGTTTCAACTCTTTTGAAAATCGCGATGGTGTCAACCTTATTTTCTCTATTTTTCGCATTCGGGTTCAATCATCCAGTTGCAGAAAATAGCGACGCCGGCCAATATGATACTATCGGATGGAATCTCGCGAACGGCAACGGCTTCTCCTTCTCGCACTCATTACCTTACGAACCAACGATGTTTAGGGAGCCGGCGTATCCGGTATTTCTAGCTATCATATATAAAGTATTCGGGCATAATATAGCGTTCGTGCAGATCTTTCAAATGATTATCTTTTCCTTAACCTGTTTATTGATATATGTTCTGGCGTTGAACATTTTTGATAAAAAGATTGCTAAATATGCGGCATTCGCGACAGCCCTATGTCCTACTCTTGCAAATTATCCGAGCTACATTCTTTCAGAGACGCTCTTCACCTTTATTCTCTGCCTGTCGATTCTATCGCTGACACTTGCGGTCAAGCTTAAAAAAAACGTTTTGTTCGCAGTATCGGGAATTCTGGTAGGTGCGGCTGCATTATGTAAGACGGTAATGTTATTATTCATCTTTCCAGTGCTAATTGGGATAATAATATTAAATCGGGATAAGCTAAATTTCCTTAAAAAAACTATTATCTATTGCGCGTTTTTCATATTACCATTTTTAATCATTGTTTCAATGTGGAGTTTCAGAAATCATGCCGTGTGCGGTACTTATAAAATAAGTCTCCGCGGCGGTCTTGAGATATGGCAGATGTCGCAGAAACTCGACAATTCGGTGAAAGAAATAAAATATGACATAGCTTATAATTTTTCGGAATTTCTTGGCAATAAGCTATTTCCTGAGGCAGCCGAGAACCCAAGAGATGTTATATTAAGTGGCACGAAAAAATCAATGGAAAAAGAAGACGAGCTACGCAGGCAAGGCTTAACGCCGGCAAATATAGATAAGAAGATGCTAGAAGAGGCTATACCAAAGATATTCAAAAAACCGGTTAAATATTTATCTTATATATTTATTGAATCGATAAAAATGACCGCTTTTATATATGTTCCGATACTAAACGAATCCTACGTAATAGAAAAATTTAACGGATTGAAGAAGGGGCCTCTCATTCTTTCTTCTATAAGAGGAATTTTCCGGTTTTCTGCTTATCCGTTTTTAGCGCTTGCTTTGGTGGGTATGTTTTTTGCATCAAGATCATGGCGAAATTGGTACTTTATTGTCGGAGTGATAATCTACATAAACCTTATTTACAGCATGCTATTTGCCATGGGAAGATATGCCGTTCCGCTGATTCCTTTTTACTCTATATTTGCTTCGATTGGATTACTCAAATTATTGGGAAAGGAAGGATGCTGAGCTCGTAAGGCAGATAACCATAATCTTTATCGCCTCGCTTCATGCTCACCTCTTTCTGTCTGATTTTAGAATCAATCTCTGAAAATAATCGATAGTCGCTTGCAATCCTTCCTCGAGACTAACTTTCGGCTTCCAGTCAAGGAGCGATTTTGCCTTTGTTATATCGGGACGCCTTACCTTAGGATCGTCGACGGGTAGGGCCTTGTAAACTATCTTACTTTTTGATCTCGTAATTTTAATTATAATCTTTGCGAGTTTTAAAAGCGACATTTCATTTGGATTGCCTATATTTACGGGATTGTTGACATCTGACATCAAAAGTCTATAGACGCCGTCTACCAAATCCGATACATAACAGAAGCTTCTCGTCTGCGAACCGTCTCCGTAAACAGTTATAGGCTTATTAGCAAGGGCCTGACTCAGAAAATTCGGGATCGCGCGGCCGTCATTCTCCCTCATGCGCTCACCGTAAGTATTGAATATGCGGACTATCCTTGTGCCTATCTTGTGGTAACGATGATACGCCATCGTTATAGCTTCGGCGAAACGTTTTGCTTCATCATAAACGCCGCGCGGCCCTATCGGATTCACATTGCCCCAGTACGTCTCCGGCTGAGGATTAACAAGCGGGTCACCGTAGACTTCGCTCGTTGAAGCCAGAAGGAATACGGCCTTCTTGGCTTTCGCCAAGCCGAGGGCGTTGTGGGTGCCCAGCGAACCCACCTTAAGCGTCTGGATGGGATATTTGAGATAGTCTATGGGGCTTGCCGGCGACGCGAAATGCAGGATATAGTCAATTTTACCTGTTATGCCGATTTTTTCCGATACGTCATGTTTTACAAATTTGAAATTCCTATTCTTAAGGAGGTGCCTGATATTGTCAACCTTACCTGTTATCAGGTTATCCATGCATATAACACCGCAACCCTTACCGATAAATAGATCGCATAAGTGCGAACCTATAAAACCGGCCCCGCCCGTTATGAGTACTATTTTTTTCATGTTTTATTCTTAAACCAGGACATGGTAATTTTCAGGCCTTCTTCGAACTTCACTATCTTCTTAATTTTTAACAACCGCTTCATCTTGCTTATATCGGCATAAGATTTTCGGACGTCGCCCGGTCTCTTGGCCCCGAAAACCGGCTTAATATCTGCCTCCAGTATCTTGTTTAATTCTTTTACGATATCCATGATAGATGTTGTCGTGCCGCATGCCACGTTAAACACTTCCCCGGATATGCCCGGCGTTACGGCGGCGTTCAGATTTGCCTCGACGACATTAGATACGAAGGTAAAATCCCTCGATTGCTTTCCGTCCCATTCTACCGTGGGGCTTTCACCCTTCAGCATCTTTGAGATGAACATCGGGATGACGGCGGAATATTTCGACTCCGGGTTCTGGCGCGGTCCGAAGACGTTGAAATATCTCAAAGAGACCGTCTCGAGACCGAATGTCTTAGCGAACGTAACGCAGTAATTCTCCGCCGCGAGTTTCGATACGCCATACGGAGAGATCGGTGAAGCGTAATCCGTTTCTTTTTGCGGGAACTTCTTGACGTCGCCATACGCTGAGCTTGATGATGCGTAAACGACCCTCTTGACCCCGGCATCCTTGGCCGCTACCAGGAGATTGAGCGTCCCGAAGACGTTCACATCGTTCGTCATGAACGGGTCTTCGACCGATTTTGCGACCGACCGAAGCGCCGCCTGGTGAATGACAAAGTCTATGCCCTTCAGCGCCGAATCCAAAGCCTTCCTGTCCCTGATATCGCCCTCTATCAGCTCTATCTTGTTCAGAAACGGCTCTATATTCTCGCGTTTACCGGTGATGAAATTGTCGAGGATGCGGACAGATTGTCCGCGCCTCACAAGTTCTTCGACGATGTTAGAACCGATGAACCCGGCGCCGCCTGTAACGAGATAATTCGCCATATTATAGCCTTATGATATTTTTTCTAGCCTTAACATTCTTCAGGACGTTCCTCGTATCGATCACAAGTTTGGAGTTTTTCACGATGAAATCATAATCCACATTCGAATGGTCTGTCACGATGACGACGCAATCCGAATCCCTGAACGCGTTCTTGTTAAATTCCAGGCCCTTAAGATTGATGCTATGGATCTTCAGATACGGCAGATACGGGTCGTAATAAGAGACGAGCGCCCCTCCTTTGATCAACAGGTCGATTATCTCGAGCGCCGGAGATTCGCGCAGGTCCTTCACGTCCTTCTTATAGGCGACGCCCACGACAAGGACCTTGGAACACTTCAGCGGCTTGGAGCTGTTGTTCAGGCCCTCGATGACCTTGCTGACGACATAGCGAGGCATCTCGGAATTGACTTGTGACGCCAGGTCGATGAAGCGCGCCTCGAACCCGTGCATCCTGGCCTTCCATGACAGATAGATGGGGTCGACTGGGATACAGTGTCCCCCCACCCCGGGCCCGGGATAGAACGGCATAAAGCCGTACGGCTTGGTCTTGGCCGCGTCGATGACCTCCCAGACGTCTATCCCCAGCCTGTCGCACATAAGCATAAGCTCATTAACCATTCCTATATTCACGATCCTGAAGGTGTTTTCCAACAGCTTCACCATCTCGGCAACCTTGCTCGACGAGACAGGGACGACCGTGTCTATCGCCTGTTCGTAAAGCATCCTGGCCAGCTCGGTAGATTTTTTTGAGATACCCCCTATGACTTTCGGCGTATTCTTGGTATCGAACTTCTTATTGCCGGGGTCTATCCTTTCCGGCGAGAAAGCGAGATAAAAATCCTTCCCTTCTTTCAATCCGGCGGATTCCAGGACCGGCAGCATAACCTCTTCGGTAGTGCCCGGATAGGTCGTCGATTCAAGGATTACGATCTGGCCGCGCTTCATATATTTTTTAATGTTTTCTACCGCCGACACTATGTATGATACATCCGGCTCTTTTGTCTTATAAAGCGGTGTCGGAACGCATATTATGATAGCGTCCAGTTTCTTTATGTGCGCGAAATCGTTCGTGATGGCGAATTTCCGGTCGGATATGGCTTTTCTTATCTCCGATGAGGGCACATCCAGAATATACGAAATCCCCCTCCCGAGCTTCGCGAGCCTGTCTTTATCCACGTCCATACCGTAGACGGTGAATCCTTTTTTTACAAAAGTGATCGCGAGCGGCAACCCCACATATCCGAGGCCGATGATCCCTATCTTCGCTTTTTTATTCAGAATTTTCGTTTTGAGCTCCTTAAACATGATTATTTTCCCTTTCTTTCAAAAATATATTCTTTTAAGGCATCTTTCCAATTCCGTATTTCGTAACCGGTAAACTTGATAAACTTTGAATTATCCAGGACTGACATAGCGGGCCGCCTTGCCGGCCTGTTCAGCTCCCCGGACGAGATCGGAATAATCTTGGCCCCGGATCCGGCCAATCTCAATATCTCCCTGGCATATTCGAACCATGAGACACTTCCCGAATTCGATACGTGGTATATTCCGCAATCCTGTGAGCTGTCAACTGTGAGCTGTGAGCTGATCTTGTCGATCAATACTCGCATTGCCTTCGCCAGATCCTTCGTATACGTCGGTGAGCCAACCTGGTCATCGACAACTTTCAATATTTTTTCAGTCTTCGCCTTGGCCAGGATCGTATCGACAAAATTCTTGCCGTTCGCGCAGTACAGCCAGCCTGTGCGCAGTATAAAATATTTCTTTAAATTTTTTATAACGGCTTCTTCGCCTTTGAGTTTCGAATCACCGTA
The DNA here is from genome assembly GCA_026387115.1 of Candidatus Omnitrophota bacterium. Classification (GTDB taxonomy): domain Bacteria; phylum Omnitrophota; class Gorgyraeia; order 2-01-FULL-45-10; family 2-01-FULL-45-10; genus JAPLMI01. The sequence continues at coordinate 5,505 of JAPLMI010000125.1, forward strand.
AACACTTAGCGGATTGGGCTTATCGCCTTCCCTGTAAGGTTCTTTATTCTTTCCGTCGAATACGAAATCGGTGCTTATGTAAATTAAAACCGAATCCGTCCTGGCGCACGCCTTGGCGACATTTGCGGCGACGGCGGCATTTATCTTGTATGCCTTATCCTTGTCGGTCTCACAGCCATCTACATCGGTCATCGCCGCCGCATGTATGACAATTCCAGGTTTTACCTCTTTAAAGACAGCGGCGACGCTCTTTTCATCTGTCACATCGCCCTTAAAAAATCTGTCAACCGTCAACTGAGAACTGTCAACTAAATCCATGCCTATAACTTCGGAATCTTTTTTCAGCTCTCGAGAAAGATCGACCCCAAGCATTCCGCTCGAGCCGGTTATCAATATTCGTCGTTTCATAGAATAAAATTAAAAATTATAATTCAAAATTTTAAATTTTACTTTTTTAATTTTTTCCACCAGGTTTCATTATTTTTATACCACTTTACAGTCAATTCCAAGCTTGATTTGAAATCATGCCCCGGCTGCCAGCCTAGCGCTTTTACTTTGGTTATGTCGAGGGCGTATCTTTTATCGTGGCCGGGCCTGTCTTTTACAAATTCGATTGAATCGTTATCTTTACCGAGCAGCTCGAGAAGCGCGCGCGTCAGCTCCAGGTTCGTTATCTCGGTTCCGCCGCCGATATTATATACTTCGCCGGGGGAGCCTTTATGCATCACGGTATCGATACCCTCGCAGTTGTCGATGACATAAAGCCAGTCCCGCACATTCATGCCGTCCGCGTAAA
>JAPLMI010000186.1 GCA_026387115.1 Candidatus Omnitrophota bacterium
TGGGATGTTCCATCTTCTTCGCCCGTAGTTTTTCTGGTGTAATCATATCGGCAAGCGGGCATCCCGCCTCCATCACGGGTAAGAGCACGGTCTTATCCGGATTCAGTATCGAGGCCGATTCGGCCATGAACTGCACACCGCAGAAGACTATGACGTCTGCGTCGGTCCTCACCGCTGCCTGGGACAACGCTAGCGAGTCTCCTGAAATATCGGCGATCTCCTGGATCTCATCGCGCTGATAATTATGGGCGATTATTACAGCATTTCTCTTCGCCTTCAATTTTTCTATCTTTTTCTTGAGCGCTTCGTTATATTTTATATCGGGCTTGTCCATAGGACTGTTCATACGGCCAGGCCTTTCCTCGCGCTGTGGGCCTCGGGGACAGGTTTCACCATGATATTGTCGATGAGCCTTGTCTTGCCGATATACACCGCTATCGCTATCAACACCTCCTGGGATATCTTATCCACATTCTTCAGGCTTTTCGTATCCACTATCGATACATAATCTATCTTTGCGCCCGGCACCTCGGTTATCATCTCCGTGACGGCCTTTATGATCTTCTTCGGGTCCTTCTCTCCGTGTTTCGTCATGCCCTCCGCCTTTTCAAGCGATCTATATAGAACCGTCGCGTCTCTTCTCTCTTCTTCGGAAAGATAGGCGTTCCTTGAACTCATGGCAAGGCCGTCTTCCTCCCGGACTATCGGAAGGACTTTTATTTCTATCCCCACATTGAGGTCTTCGACCATTTTTTTAATAACTATGGCCTGCTGCGCATCCTTCTGGCCGAAATACGCGATGTCCGGCTTCACTATACCGAATAATTTCGTCACGACGGTCGCGACACCTTTAAAGTGGCCGGGCCTGGACGCGCCGCAAAGCGTATCGGTCAATCCCTCGACGAACACATAAGTGGAATAGCCGTCCGTATACATCTGGCTTACCGGCGGGTAGAATATGATGTCGGCGCCCGCGGTCCTCGCAAGTTCTTCGTCACGCTTAATGTCTCTGGGATATTTGTCGAGATCTTCCGTTTCTCCGAACTGGATAGGATTGACGAATATGCTTATCACAACGACATCGGTATGCTTTTTCGCCGTCCTGACGAGCGAGAGATGGCCCTCGTGGAGGGCGCCCATGGTGGGGACGAACCCGATGGATTTGCCTTCCTTCTTGTACATCCTGGCGAGAGTCGCCATCCTGGAGATACTGTCTACAAGTTTCATTCTAAGCCTTACCTAGCTCCCTTAAACCTCTAAGAACAAACTCCCGCTCGCTTATTTTCGGGTGCGGGACCATAAGTTCTTTTTCGTTTATGGTTTCATCGCCGTAATAAAGAATGTCGAGGTCGACCGTCCTCGGAGCATTTTTCAGGTTTCGAACGCGCCCTAATTTTTTTTCTATCTTATTCAACGCCTCAAAAAGGGCCTTCGGCGCCAGGCCGGTCTCTATCTCTAAAACGCCGTTAAGAAACTTTCCCTGGGGTATATCGCTCACCGGTTCGGTCTCGTATATCGACGAAGAACGCTTGTAATTAATCTCTTTGGTTCTCTTCAATTCGCCGATCGCGTTCTCTATGAATTTTGATCTGTCACCGATGTTTGAGCCGATACCGATATAACAAGTAACCATTAACTAAAGCCTCTTCTTGATGCGGTCGATCGCTTCTCCTATCCGCCTCTTATCGACGGTGAGCGCGAACCTGACATACCCTTCTCCGTGCTCGCCAAAACCGTTTCCCGGCGTAGCCACGATATCGGCCTTTTCCAATAAGGCCTTTACGAAAGTCGCCGATGTATATCTCGGCGGAACCTTAAACCAGACGTAGAACGTTGCCTTGGGTCTCTCGACGCTCCATCCGAGCGCGTTCAGTCCATCTACCAGGATATCGCGCCTCGCTTCATATATCTTTATGACAGATTTGATATGCCGGTCGTAATTCTCGAACGCGGCGATGCCCGCCCTCTGTATCGCGAAGAACGCGCCGGAGTCTATATTGGACTTTATCTTGGCCAGCCCCTCGATCAGCACGCGGTTACCGCAGGCGAATCCCAGCCGCCAGCCCGTCATGTTGAAGGTCTTCGAAAGGGAATGGAATTCTATCGCGACGTCCCTTGCGCCTTCTACCTCAAATATGCTTGGCGCCTTGAAGCCGTCATAACCCATCTCGGCATAGGCGGCGTCCTGGCAAACGATGATATTATGTTTGGTGGCAAACTCCACGACGTCCTTCAGGAATTTTTTGTCGCAAACGGTGGCGGTCGGATTGTTCGGA
>JAPLMI010000223.1 GCA_026387115.1 Candidatus Omnitrophota bacterium
GGACGTTATCCCGATATGAGCTATTATAAAATACTGGGACTTGACAGGGAACCATTTTCGACAAGCCCGGACCCCGCCTTCTTTTACGAATCCCTGGAACATCACGCCGCGCTGATGCGCCTCATGATAGAGATACGGCTGAAACGGGGGCTTAGCCTTATCCTCGGTGATGTCGGAACAGGCAAGACGACGTTATCGAGAAAACTCTTCCACATGCTTAAAGAGCGCGAGGACATAATGTTCCACATGATACTCGATCCCACCTATGATTCGGAAGAGCTCTTCCTCGACTCGCTCATAAAGACTTTCCAGATAGACGCGGAGACCCCCGCCCCTTCAATAGTCGACAAGAAAGAGGCGATGAAGAAATACCTTTTCCGGAAAGGCGTGGAGGAGGGCAAAACGGTTGTCCTCCTGATAGACGAGGCGCAGAAGCTGAATACGGTCGCGCTGGAGATGCTGAGGGTCCTTTTGAATTACGAGACGAACGAGTACAAACTGCTTCAGCTTGTTCTGCTGGGCCAGCTGGAGCTGGTGACAAAATTAAAAACGATGAAGAATCTATGCGACCGCATAAGCATGAAATATGTCATCAACCCGCTTGATGAGACCGAAACAAGGGAGCTGATCAATTTCCGCCTCAAGGCCGCCGGCTACGACTCACCGCTCGATTTTTTCACGAAGGACGCTATCACCGAGATCCATAAGTATACCCAGGGATATCCGCGCAGGATAGCGATGCTCTGCCATAACGCCCTGAAGACCCTTGTGATGGACAGTAAAACCGTGGCGGACGCCTCTCTCATAAGAGAACTCATGGCCAGGGAGCTTAAGGTCGGCGTATAGCTTATGAAAAAGGATGAATTAACGCCCGAAGAGAAGCTTCTTAAGATAATCGAGAATCCCGGGATGGTCGAAAAAAAGAAGGCCCTCCCGATAACAAGGAACATAGACGCGTTAAGAAGCTGGTTTGCAACATTCGATATCAAGGCGATCATACCGAAGCGCGTCGACATCAAAACGGTCAATAAGGTCCTGGCGGTATTATGTATCCTGGCCACCTTATTTCTGATATCGGACCTTTTGAACGGAAGGGTAGTATTTAAGAGAAAATTGAATAAGATACTGGCGGGCACTGCCGTTTCCGCCGTGGCCGGGCGGACAACGATCCCGGATGTGAAGCCGGAAGACCTTATCGCGGGAACGAAAAAACGCAATATCTTTACGCTCGAGGCCGAGAAGGCCAAGCCAATATCCAGATCCGATATCGCGGGCGCCGCGGTTGAGCTTAAGCTTGTCGGTATTCTGTGGTCGGAGAACCCGCAGGCGATGGTAGAGGATACGAAGGCCCAGAAGACATACCTCGTAAGCGCGGGGGATAAGATCGGCACAGTAAACGTAAAATCGATATTGATAGACAAGGTAGTGCTTTCGAAAGATACCGAAGAATGGGACCTTAGATGAAAAAGGTTATGATTCTTATGATTGCGGCATTACTATTTACCGCCTCCTCGATGGCCCAGGATGCGGATAAGAAAGATCCCGAAAATCAGGCGCCCATGGATATGCCGGCGCCTCCCCCGCCGGCCGAGCCGCCGGCCATAATCGCTGCATCCACCCAGTCGCAAGGAGAGGCCGTAAAGATCGAGGACGCCGGCCAGAAAGAGAAGAGGATCTCCCTCGACCTGAAAGGCATAGATATAACCGAGCTATTGAGAATACTTTCTCTGAAGATGGGCCTGTCGATCGTTCCGAGTAAAAGCGTTGCCGGAAGGGTGAATATATTCCTTAATAATATAAGTTTTGACGACGCGCTTGATATCATACTGATAAGCCAGGACCTGGCCGCGGTAAAAAAAGACAGGATAATCAGTATCATGACCGCCGCGGAATACGAAAGGGCCTACGGCAGAAAATATAATGAAAAAAGGATGTTCACCTCTTTGAAGCTGGCTTACGCGAAACCCTCGACGATATTCAACGTCCTCACCCAGCTGAAATCCGACATAGGAAAGATAATCGTCGACGAATCAACCGGCACGATACTTTTTATCGACATACCGGAAAAGATAGAATTGATGAAAGACGCGGTCAAAGAGCTCGACCAGCCTTTGCAGACCGAGATATTCGATATTCAATACGCCAAGTCGGCCGATATGAAGGCACAGCTCTCGAGCGCCATCACGACCGGCCCGGGTGAGCTATTTGTAGACGAGAGGTCGAGCAAGGTCGCCGTATCGGACCTGCCGGACAAGATGGCGAAGATAAGGCGGATCGTGAAGGCCTTCGACTCGGCTCCGCAGGAGGTTTTCATAGAAGCGGAGATCATCGAGCTCACGCTCGATAAAAAATTCGAACGCGGCATC
>JAPLMI010000081.1 GCA_026387115.1 Candidatus Omnitrophota bacterium
AGGCGCACTACGCATCGCTGAAAAATAAGCCTTTTTTCCAGGAATTGATCAAGTACATCATGGGCGAATACCACAAGAAGAAGGTGATGGCGCTCATATATTGGGGCGAGGACGCCATAGGCAAAGTGCGCGAGATTTGCGGCTCGACCAATCCCGAAGAGGCGGATCCCGTCTCGATACGCGGCGCGTACGGCAGGATCACGACAAAGGGCGTTTACGAAAACGTCATACATGCCTCGACCAACATGGAAGAAGCGGAGCGGGAGATCAAATTGTGGTTTCAGCCCGGCGAGATAATTGTGGACCTGTATCCGATGAAGGTCGTGAAAAAACTGACGGATAGAAAAGTCTGGGCATGAGGATTAAATGATCAGATCGATGACAGGGTTCGGGAAGGCATCCGAAGGATTTCGTAACGGCAAGATAACGATCGAGATTAAGACCGTCAACCATAAATTTTTTGACGCGACGCTTAAACTTCCGAACGGCATCGCCGCTTTTGAAGACAGGGTAAAAGAGGCCCTTCAGAAACGGATAAAGAGGGGCAAGGTCAACCTCAATATGGTTCTTGACGGCGCGATATTGAAGGAAGAGAGAATAGTCATAAACAAAAAGGTCGCGAAAAGTTATTACGCCGACCTTGCCGCGTTGAAAAAATCTCTCGGGTTAAAAGACGAGGTAGCCGTAAGGGACGTGATAGCGCTTCCCGGCGTCCTGAACTACAAAGCGCTCGACGAACACATCGCAAAAATATGGCCGCGGATAAAGACGGTCCTCGACAAAGCGGTCGATAAGCTCGTATCGGACAGGGGAAAAGAAGGCAATGCCCTGGCGGCGGATCTGGCCAGGAGGGCAAGGTCGATCGATACCATGCTCGCGGTGATCAAATCGCGGGCGCACCTGAACATAGAAGAGTATAGAAGGAGATTTGCCGAACGCGTGAAAGACCTTACGAGCGGCCGCGAGATAGACAGGGGGCGCCTCGAAATGGAGGTCGCGATATACGCGAAGAATTGCGATATCTCCGAAGAGATCACGCGCCTTAAGAACCATCTCGCGAACTTCAATAAGACGGTCTCCTCGGCCGGCGAGGTCGGCAAGAAGATCGATTTCATAGCCCAGGAACTGCATAGAGAGATAAACACGATCGGCTCCAAGGCGAGCGACTTTAAGATATCGAAGAACGTCATCGAAATAAAGGGCGAGATAGAAAAGATACGCGAGCAGGCGAAGAACATAGAGTGATGAGAAGGCAAGGGCACGCAGGCCGAGCCAAGTTATTCGTTATCTCCGCGCCGTCCGGATGCGGCAAGACGACCCTGTGCAATAAACTCGTCGAAGACAACCTTGGGCTCGTGAAGTCGGTATCGATGACAACGCGGCGCGCAAGGATTGGGGAGGCGGACGGCGTCGATTACCGCTTCGTGTCCGAAAAACGCTTCCGCGAGATCGCCAAAAAAGACGGTTTTCTCGAATACGAAAATAATTTCGGCCACATGTACGGGACGCCGAGGGATTTCGTCGAAGACAATCTGAAAAGAGGCGTTTCCGTGCTGTTGAGCATAGACGTAAAAGGGGCGATGAAGGTTAGAAGCGCCCACCCCGGGGACAGCGTCTTAATATTCCTCCTACCGCCGTCAGCCGCGGCCCTGAAGAGAAGGCTTCGCTCGCGCGAATCCGAAGACAGGCGCTCCCTTTCCAGAAGGCTCGGCCTCGCGGAAGAGGAAATGTCCTACAAAGACGTGTATGATTACAGGATCGTGAACGATCGCCTCGATCACGCCCATAAAAAATTGAAGGATGTCATAACTTCCGAATCGAAATAATCTAAAGAAAGGGTGAAGATGCAGGACAAGAATCTGGCAATAGATAAATTAATAAACAAGGTCGGGAGCCTTTACAAGCTTGTCATGCTCACATCGCTCAGGGCCGTTGAGTTGTCGGACGGCGCCCCGAATCTCGTCGGGGAGAGGGCGGACGCCAAACCCGTAAATGTCGCGCTTAAAGAGATAGCGGAAGGCAAGGTCTCGTATAAACTGAAAGAGAAGAAATAGTGGCCAAAATTTTGACGGTGATATTGGGCGTTACGGGATCGATCGCCTCATACAGGGCTTGCGAAATCATAAACGCGCTCGTCAAAGGCTCGGTCGATGTCCGGGTCCTTTTGACAAAAGAGGCAAAAGAATTCATAACGCCCCTTACGCTCCAGACGCTGTCGCGCAATAAGGTCATCGAGGACATGTTCGCGCTTCCCGAAAAGCGGGACCCGGTCCATACGGCGCTTGCCGAAAAGGCGGACCTGGTCCTGATAGCGCCGGCCACCGCGAATATAATCGGCAAGCTCGCCTCGGGGATTTGCGACGACATCTTAACCTGCGTCGTCTTCGCGACAGAAGCGCCCGTTCTGATAGCGCCGGCAATGAACGAAAAGATGTACAGGCACAAGATCGTTCAGGAAAACATCTCCAAACTAAAGGGTATCGGGTATAAATTTGTAGGCCCGATAAAAGGAAGGCTCGCCTGCGGCCACGAAGATATAGGACACATCGCCGACACGAAAGATATTGTCACGGAAGCAAAAAGGCTTTTGAGGTGAAAAAGATCCTTGTCACCGCAGGACCCACCCGCGAGCGTATCGACCCAATCCGGTTTATATCAAACTATTCCACAGGAAGATTCGGTTACGAGATCGCCCGAGAAGCGAGACGAAGAGGTTTTGACGTCACGCTTATCAGCGGGCCGACCGCGCTTAAAACGCCCTCCGGCGTGAAAATCGTCAGGGTCGAAACAGCTCTCGAGATGAGAGAGGCCGTCTTAAAGCGCTCAAAAAACGCCGACTGTATCATCATGGCGGCGGCCGTCTGCGACTGGAAGGCGAAAAAACCGCGCCAAAAGAAGATAAAAAAGCGCGGAGGCAAATTTGTTCTGGAGCTCGAACAAAATCCGGACATACTGAAAGAGCTCGGCAGGAGAAAGAGGTATGCGCTGGTCGGCTTTGCGCTTGAAACGGAAGGCCTCGAGAAAAACGCGCTAAAAAAACTCCGGGAGAAAAATCTCGATATTATTGTGGCTAATAAGCTGAACGGAAACAAGTTATTCGGCTCAAATAATATCGATATCGTAATAATAGACAGGCAAGGCCTGCGGGCCCGGTTCCGTAAAAAAACCAAAAAAGCGCTTGCCAACATTATCCTTGACAAGGCGTTAAATTTTACGATATAGTCGGGAAACGGGACAACGAAGATGCTAAAAAAAGGCGTTACGATTATCGAGCTCCTGGTCGTGGCCGGTATTTTCCTGGCGATGATCGCGTGCCTTGCGCCATTCGTTAACATGGTAAAAGTACGTTCGCAGAGGATAGATTGCGCGAATAATTTGCGCAAACTGAGCCTCGGGCTTCATTCATACGCGCTCGGCCATAAAGGGGCATTCCCGGCTTCTTTGGGCGAGCTTTATCCGAATTACGCCGATGACCGGAATGCGTTCGACTGCCCGGCATCCAAAACGATGGGGACAAAAGATAAGCCGGATTACAGCTATAAGGCGGGCCTTACGGAGTCGTCGGATCCCAGAGAGGCCATCGCCGAGGATCTCGACGGAAATCATCGAAAGGCCGGCAGGAATATCCTGCGCCTTAACGGCGCTGTGGAGTGGGTTAGAGCAAGGCGTTAAGCGAAATTCGGCGGCTTAGCCAAGTGGTTAAGGCGGAGGTCTGCAAAACCTTTATTCTCCGGTTCGAATCCGGAAGCCGCCTCCAGAAAATTGTTTGGGCAGCTAGCGCAGTTGGTTAGCGCACCACGTTGACATCGTGGGGGTCACAGGTTCGAGTCCTGTGCTGCCCACCACTAAACGATTTGGGCTTCGGGCCGAAAGATGTTGTATTGTTTTTCGCCCTTCGCCCGCCGGCACGCTTACAGCAGCGGCCTTACGGCCAAATCGTTTTAAAGGGAAACTACGTTTCCCTTTAAGGTATCCCTTCCTTAAGGGAAGGGTAGGGCTAGCGCCCAAAAGTTTTTAAGGAAAACCTTTTAGAAGGGGTTTTCCTTAATGTTCCTTTTCCAAAAAGAAGATTTATACCGGCCGAGGTGTTGGAACTGGCATACAATGTGGATTTAAAATCCACTGGCCGTAAGGCCATGAGGGTTCAAATCCCTCCCTCGGCACCAAATTCGCCGAAGGCGAATTTGATCCTGAGAAAGCGACGAATAGGAGCTTTCGAAGGACCTTATCAAGAGGTAACTTATGGACCTATCGACATTAAGGCATTCGGCATCGCACGTGATGGCGCAAGCTGTTTTGGCGCTATGGCCCGAGACGAAACTCGGCTTCGGACCGTCGATCGAGGACGGATTCTATTACGACTTCGATAAAGTTGAGCCGTTCGCGCCGGAGGACCTCTTAAGGATCGAGGCCGAGATGCACAATATCATAAAAAGGAATTATAAATTCGAACGGCAGGAATTAAAAAAAGACGAAGCCATCAGGCTTTTTAAGTCGATGAACCAGCCCTACAAGGTCGAATTGGCCGAAAAGATCCCCGAAGATATCGCCACCGTTTACAAAGACGGCGATTTCATTGACCTCTGCCGCGGCCCGCACGTAGAATCTACAGGAAAAATAAAGGCGTTCAAGCTTCTTTCGATAGCCGGCGCGTATTGGCATGGGATAGAGATGAACCCGATGCTCCAGCGGATATACGGCACCGCGTTCGAAACGGAGAAGGACCTGAAGGCGTATCTGGCGCTGATAGAGGAAGCGAAGCTGCGCGACCACAGGGTCCTCGGTAAACAGCTTGAATACTTCAGTTTCAACGAAGAGGTCGGGCCCGGGCTTGTATTGTATCATCCGAAGGGCGCGATGCTTCGCAGCATCATCGAAGATTATATTAAGAAGGAACATCTTAAAAGAGGATATCAGCTTGTTCTCGGCCCGCATATATTGAAGAGCGATATTTGGGTAACGTCCGGCCACTACGGTTATTACAAAGAGAACATGTACATCTTCAAGATCGAGAACCAGGAATACGCGATAAAGCCGATGAACTGCCCGGGTCATATCCTGGTCTACAAGTCCAGGACGAGGAGCTATCGGGACCTGCCGCTCAGGTATTTTGAATTGGGCACCGTATACAGGAATGAAAAGTCAGGCGTCCTTCACGGCCTCTTGCGCGTCAGGGGTTTTACGCAGGATGACGCGCACATATTCTGTTTAAGAAGCCAGGCTGAAGACGAAATCATAAAGGTGATAGATTTTGTTGTGGATACATTGAACGTCTTCGGCTTCGAGGGCTTTTCCGTCGAGATATCGACGCGGCCCGAAAAATCTATCGGCAACGACGCCGACTGGGAGGCGGCCGAGAAGGCGCTCGTCGGCGCGCTGAAACGGAAATACCTGAATTATACGATAAACGAGGGAGAGGGCGCGTTCTACGGGCCGAAGATAGACATTAAACTGAAGGACGCGTTGAAGCGCGAATGGCAGTGCGCCACGATCCAGTGCGACTTTGCCCTCCCGGAGAGATTCGACCTCAAATATATCGGTGAGGACGGCAAAGAGAACCGGCCCATCATGCTGCACAGGGTGATACTCGGTTCGCTCGAGCGTTTTATGGGCGCGCTGATAGAACATTTCGCGGGCGCGCTGCCTCTGTGGCTTGCGCCGGTCCAATGTGTTATAATACCGATCTCCGAAAAGGTCTCGAGCTACGCCGATGCAGTGGAGAAAAAGCTGGCCGAGAA
>JAPLMI010000038.1 GCA_026387115.1 Candidatus Omnitrophota bacterium
CTTTCGACGTATCTGCGCTGGCCCTCCGCGTAGATCGTGTCAAACGCAAGCGACGACTTGCCTGACCCGGAGAGGCCGGTTATGACCACGAGCTTCCCCCTCGGGATCTCGAGTGATATGTTTTTTAGGTTATGCTCCTTCGCACCCTTTATTATGATGTAGTCTTTTTCCGTATACATGAGGTGATTTTATCACAAAAAAACAGGGACAGCGACTATTTTTCTATAAAACTGCTGCCTGGAAAAATAGCCGCTGTCCCATTTTTTATCGGTTCGGATTATCTTCCGCCCCTGCGCATTCTTGCTCTCGAAACGTCACCTTTCTTATCGATGAAATAGAGGTAACCTTTTGCCTTCTTCACTCCGGGTTTCGCGATAACCTTACCGCCGCCGCCCTTTGATTTACCCCTGGCCATCTTAGTCTCGACGACATTTCCTTTTTTGTCAACGTAATAAAGATAACCCTTTTTACGTTTTATCCCTACCTTTGCGACTTTCTCTGCCATATCACTCACCTCCTTTCGTTACCGAATTTTAATATATTCTTCCTTGACCCTGGAGATGGACTTAAAGATGTTTGTCTTTACATGCTTACAGTCCTTTTCCACTTTTCTGATAAAATCTTTCATCTTTCGCCGTTTGGAAATTTCCGAATTCGGGCAGCGGCAGCTCGTAACCGGAAACCCGGACTCTCTGGCGAATTTTCTGATATTATCTTCTTCAACATAGCATAGAGGCCTTATTATAACGAGCTTGCCGCCGAATAATTCCTGCCGCGGATTCATCGCCGCAAATTCGCCATGGTACAGCATATTCAGCAAAAGCGTCTCGACGATATCGTCCTTATGATGGCCCAGGGCGACCTTATTGCATTTCAGCCTGTCGGCCGCCAAAAAGAGCGCTTTTCTTCTATTCCACGAACACCAGAAACAGTTGACGCCGCGTTCCCTATCGAGTATTTTGATATTCTCAAAATAATATTTTACCCTGTTCTCTTTAAAAAATTTTCTTAACCGCTTTTTCGCCTCAAGCTCGCCGCCGTAATCGCTTGTTACATGCATTGCTATCAGTTCGTAGCTGACCGGCGCCCACTTCTTCCTTTCGACGAGAAGCTTGAGCATCGTAAGGGAATCTTTGCCGCCGGATACCGCGACGAGGATCCTGTCCTTATCCTCGATCAGTTTATAATCCTGTATCGCCCTCCCGATCCTGGTCGAGATGTAATTACCGACCTTGGAAAGCGGCCTCATGTCCCTACGCGGACGCTTGAAAGGGCGCCCTCAAGCGTCGCTATCGCTGAAAAAATCGCAAGGGCGCTGGTTTTGGGATTGGTTTTCGACGGCACGTTCTCAGCCCTCATTGTGATCTTTCCGAACTCACCGACTATTTCAATCTCATGAATATTGCTGCTGCAATCAGGGGAAGCAACGATCCGTACGCGTGTATGTCCGGAGCCGATGCCGGCGATGCTTAACACGGCCGAGACATTTATATTCTGTGGAAATCCTTTTACCGCATCCGCGGCCGTCCCTTCAAAGATCACAGTCTCCTCTTTCAGTCCGGCAACGTCTATATCCTTCTCTACTAAATACGGCGCCCCGGCAAGCCCCCTGGGCGGTTTTCTGGTGGTGATGGTCACCGATTCGACCTTGCCTATCGACGCGGATTTAAGGCCGTCTATACCGCATATAGCGCCGCTCGGTATGTAGACCTTAACGCCTTTTGACCGCGCCGATTCCAGGAGCTTCTCATTGCCGAGAAGCCCGCCGACACTCATCACCAGACACCTTTTATTGCTCTTAATGCATTTCTTTAAAATATCGGCTGATATTTTCGCGCTTGCAGCCTCAACTACAAAATCGCACTTCTTTATCAGCTCGTTCAATTTCAAAACGCGCGCTTTTTTATTCAGTATTTTGAAAAGCTGGGCTGCCTTATTCTCGTCGGCATCGCATATGGCGGCCAATTCGACACTCTTTTTTAACCTGCCCTGGCAGGCGCGGGCTATCTCGGCCCCTATCGTTCCGCATCCTATTATCCCGACTTTTATTTTTTTCATTTGGTCACCGCAAGCATCCTGTCAAGCGTCTTCTTGGCTTTTTCCCGCACATCATCGGAGACCTTTATCTCGTAGACCATATTTTCCAGGCTGTGGGCGACCCATCCCAGGGTGATGAGCTTCATATTGGCGCATACAAGGTGAGGCGTCGGGAGATAGAACAGTTTACCCGGATTCTCCTTCTGCAATTTATATAACATGCCGGACTCGGTCGATATTATAAACTCCTTCGATCCGGAGGTCTTTACATATGTGAACATCCCTCCGGTCGAGCATATATGGTCGGATAACGCGAGGACTTCCGGATTGCATTCAGGATGAGCTATCACTTCCGCGGACAGGTGCGCGGCCTTTGCCCTTGCGATATCTTCGCCCTGCACCCTTATATGCGTCGGGCAGAATCCTTCCCAGAGTATTATCTTTTTCTCCGGAACCTGTGACTGGACGTACCTGCCTAAATTTTTGTCGGGGACAAAGATCACTTCCTTTTCCTCGAGCGACCTCACAATCTCTACGGCGTTTGAAGATGTGCACGCGATATCGCTTTCGGCCTTCACTTCGGCGCTCGAGTTGACATAACATACGACGGCTGCATCCGGGTATTCCTTCTTCCGCGCGCAGAGTTTTTCCGGTGTGATCATATCGGC
>JAPLMI010000091.1 GCA_026387115.1 Candidatus Omnitrophota bacterium
GATACTTCTGATGAGTGGATCACTACCCGCACCGGCATCAAAGAGCGGCGGATCGCGAGGCAGGATGAAGCGACCAGCGATATGGCCAGCGAAGCGGCAAGAAGCGCGCTTCTCGATGCCGGGCTGAAGGCGGCGGACATCGATCTCATCATAGTGGCTACGATCACACCCGACATGTTCTTTCCCGCGACCGCATGCCTCGTCCAGGAGAAGATAGGCGCGCGTCACGTTCCCGCCTTCGATATAAGCGTGGCCTGTTCGGGCTTCATATACGGCCTCGCCATAGCTGACAGGTTTATAGCGTCGGGGGTGTATAAACACGCGCTCGTTATCGCGGCGGAGAAACTTTCGTCGGTGACCGACTGGAGCGACAGGAACACCTGCGTTCTCTTCGGCGACGGCGCCGGCGCGGCCGTTCTCGGGCCCGTGGAGAAGGGCGGGATATTATCGGTAAATCTGGGCGCTAATGGAAAAGAGGGCGATCTGATAAAACTTCCGGCAGGCGGTTCGAGGATACCGGCGACGAAGAAGTCGATCGAGGACAAGCTTCATTTCATAAAGATGAACGGCGCCGAGTTGTTCAAACACGCCGTAAAGATCATGGCCGACGCGGCGCTTGGAGCAACACAGCCTCTCGGCTTGAAGGCTGAAGACCTGGCTTTGGTCATACCGCATCAGGCAAATATAAGGATACTGAACGCCGTGGCGAAGAGGATGGGTCTGACGGCGGACAAAATATACCTGAATATAGATAAATACGGTAATATGTCCGCCGCGTCGAGCGCGGTCGCGCTCGTCGAGGCCGTCAAGAGCGGCCGCATAAAGAAAGGAGACAAGATACTTTTGGACGCCTTCGGCGGCGGCCTTACCTGGGGGGCGATAGTAATCGAATGGTAGACGTCGCGTTGATATTTCCGGGGCAGGGCGCGCAATACGTCGGAATGGGCAAGGACCTGCATGACAATTTTCCGCAGGCGAGGGAAATTTTCGATAAGGCGAACACGTTATTAAAATTTGATATTAAGAAATTATGTTTCGAAGGGCCGCAGGAAGAACTTTCGACGACGGACAACAGCCAGCCTGCAATACTCGCCGCAAGCGTAGCCGCCCTAAAAGCATTTGAGTCATCCGCCATCTTTTCACAATTCACGCCGAAATTCTCGCTGGGCCTAAGCCTCGGCGAGTATACGGCTCTTGTAGCCGCAGGCAGCATGAGCTTCGAAGACGCGATCCTCCTTGTGAGGAAACGCGGCGAGTTCATGGAAGAGGCCTCGAGAAAAAATCCGGGCAAGATGGCGTGCGTCATAGGGATGGATATAAAACAGGTTGAGGAACTATGCAAGGGATTCGGCTGTGAGATAGCCAACCTCAACTGCCCGGGACAGATAGTCGTGTCGGGCAAGACGAACAACATCGAGCTCTTCGCGAGCCTGACGAAGGAGAAAGGCGCAAAAAGAGTGCTGATGCTGGAAGTAGGCGGCCCATTCCATTCATCCTTGATGACGCCGGCGCGCGACAAATTGAAGGATTATATCGAAAAAGTCCAGATTTTGCCGCCCAAAATTTCTTTTATCAGTAATGTCGACGCGAAGGCCCAGACGGATCCGGTTAAAATAAAGGAAAATCTTATATCCCAGGTCAATTCAAAGACCCTCTGGGAAGAGTCGGTCAAGACGGTTGCCGGAAGCGGCATAAAGACATTCATAGAGATAGGCCCCGGCCAGGTTCTGAAAGGGCTCTTGAAGAAGATC
>JAPLMI010000165.1 GCA_026387115.1 Candidatus Omnitrophota bacterium
AGTGACAGACCTGAATAACCTCGCCACCGTCTATTCCTACGAAGGTAAATACGATGAGGCCGAAGGCCTGTACAAGGAGGCCCTCGAGATGAACGAAAGGCTTCTCGGCCCCCAGCATGCGGATATAGCGAAATCCCTCAACAATTTGGCAACAGTCTATTTTCGCCAGAATAGATACCAGGATGCCGAGCCGTTCCTTAAAAGAGCTATCGAGATAGAAGAGGATGCCGCATACCTTAATAACCTCGCCGCTGTCTATTCTTACGAGGCCAAGTATGCCGAGGCTGAACCGCTTCTCTTAAAAGTGCTGGAGATAGACAAAAATCGGCTGGGGGAAAATAATGCCGATATCGCAAATGACCTGAACAACCTGGCGGTTCTATATTCCCGCATGGGAAGATTTTCCGAGGCGGAAGGGCTTTTTCATTCCGCATTGGCAATAGACGAAAAGGCGCTGGGCGTGGACCATCCGGAAGTAATGGTCGATCTGAATAACCTGATAAATTTTTATGAATCCCAAAACAAAGATTACGAGATGATAATTTTTTCCGAGAGATTGTCGGAGTTGTATAAGAAAAAAGGCATGGCCGAAGAGGCGAAGGCTCTCGAAGAGCGCGTGAAGAAAATTCGCTCAGGCGCGAAGCCTTGACTTTTGTAAATTCATAAGGTATACTTTTAAAAAGTTAGTTTCTAACTATTTTTTTTGCTCACGGAGTTAGGAAAATGAAAACAGAGCGAGAGTCCGGTTCGGATAAAGACGGATATGTAATAGGGATTGAAATTGACAAACTTTGCATAAAGGTATCGTTATTTGATAGCCGGCTTAAACCGCTGGAGAAGGTAAGTTTTTCCGCGGACAATGTAAAAAATATCGGCGCAAAGTGCGCAGATCTCATCGAAGAACTGATAAAAAAATCCGGTATTAAGCATGATGAGATGAAAGGGATCGGCATAGGAACAGGTGCCATAGCCGCCTCCCTCGCAAAAAAAATTGAAAATAAATTTAATATAAGGACATTTTACGCCGGGACGGCGGTTTGCGCGGCGCTCGGCGAAATTTATCTGAATCCCGAGGCAGATTCCGCAGAAAATATTTTATATATATATTCTGATTTGGGAGCGTGCGCTGTTTTGAAGAGCCGAAATTTAGAGATTCTTCCGCAGGCGGTATCCGGATATCTCGGGCCATGGGACGCGAGTTTTGGCATAACGGCGATCGCGAAGAGGGAAGTCGAAAGAGGCGTCGGCACGAAGATAGCGGCCGCTTGCGAAGGGCGCATAGACCGTATCGATGACGCCGCCGTATTGGAAGCCGCCCGCCGGGACGACGAGGTCGCTGTAAATATAGTTCACAGCGTCGGAGTGACGCTCGGCGTGCGCATCGCATACCTGGTCAATCTCGTCGGCCCTCAAGCCGTAATATTCGGCGGGGGCCTCGAAAAGGCCGGCGGATTGCTGATCGAGCCCATAAAAAATATTATAAAAAAACTTGCGCTTAAATCAAGATCAGAATCTTTAAAGATAATACCCGGTAAGTCAGGCGAGGATGCCGCGTCTCTCGGAGCGGCATCGCTTGCCATTCGGGAAATATCCTGTAACAGTTAAAAAATAAGCGAGGTATGCCCATGGCAGAAGAGAGATCATGCAGGATTTGCGGCAAGCCGTTCCTTCCGAATAAGTACCGGCCCAACCAGACGATCTGCTCGTCGTTGGAGTGCCAGTACCAGCGCCAGCTCGATAATATGAAGACCTGGAGGGGCATGAATCCCCACTATTTTAAGTACAAAGAGACCCAGGATTCTTCCTGGAAAGAGACCTGCAGGCGGCGTTCGCTTGATTGGCGCAAAAAACATCAGGAGTATCTCAAGCTGTACCGGGAAGAGCACAGGGACCGCCACAGAAATTATATGAGAGACTACATGAGGGACTATAGAAAGCAGAATAAGCTTACTCAGGAAAACAAACCCGTTGCATAGTTATACATACCGGTTAAAATAATTTTAATATATGCGAATTAACCCCATATTTTCAGCAATAGTTATTCTGACGGCCTTCGTAATGACTTTCATTATCATGCCATTCTCGCCCGTCAGTTCTTATGCCGAAGAGCGTTCTGTCGGAAAAGAAGAGATCAAGTTCGAAGAAGAGCCTGTTTTAAGTAAGGACGTATTAGACTCGGGCGAGAAACAGGAGATAACCCTTATTCAGGGCCCATCCAAGCAAAAAGAGAAACTTCCCATAAAAGCCTATGTCCCGGAGGTGATAGCGACAAAGATCCCTACGAGAACGAACTTCCAGCCGAGAAGCCCCAGCGTAAGAAGGATAGCCGCCCGGACGCATCCGGCCATCGAGGCGAAGGTGAAGGCCGAAGTGAAACAGGTTGACAAAAACGGCGCGGCAAAATTTTATGAACCGATCTTCAATAAGCTTATGGAAGGAATACGGCTTGCCGCGAAGGATATGCGCCCTGCCGCGAAGGATATACAACCCTCCGCGAAGGATATACACCCTGCCGAAGGGGTCGAGACAGAAAGGGAGCCAGACCGGTCCGCCGCGGCGCCGTTTGTCAGAATGGTTAACAATCTTCTTTCAGGCCCTCAGGGCTTCACCAGCGCCCTCCCCAAAGAAATTGTCGGCATCGCCACTGTCGGCACATGGGATGAGATGAAGAGAAAAAAAGGCTCGTTCAGCTCCGAAGTCGGGCTGGCAAGTATTAAGATTTCCAAGGAGGATAAGCCATGCGTAATCCTTACGCTCAAAGAATGCGTTGACATCGCCGTAAAGAACCATCTTCCGATCCAGATCGCAAAAAAGAGCATGAGGCTCGCCGAGATAAGGGTCTGCGAAGCAAGGCGCAATCTTCTGCCTTCGGCTTCGATCACGATGGAAGAATCCACAGGAAGGGTTAACTCAAGAGCGTATATTTCTAAAAAGACCTATCTGGAGGGCCAACAACCGATTTTTCACGGCGGAGAGTTGTATTATAACCTGAGACAGGCGCAGGCCAATCTGGAGATAACAAGAAGCGACCATGACAGGATAAAGAACGACCTGGTATTACAGGTCAAGAAGGCCTATTATTCGATGGTCAAGGCAAAAGACAATTTTAAAATACAGAAAGAGCTGTCGGATGAGGCGGCTAAAATAAACGATATGGTGAATAAGGAGTTTGAATCCAACATAGCCTCGAAACTTGAGTTTTTAAATGTAACTTCCCAGTCAAGCCAGGTAAAATACCAGCTCGCGTCAGCCCGGGGCGACCTCTCGGTCGCGGAATTGATATTGAAACAGGCGATGAATATTGATACCCGGGACAGGATCGACGTGGCTGCATTGTCGCCGTTTAAAAAAATCGAGCTTGACTTTGAAAGCACCCTCTACGCCGCGCTGGTAAACAGGCCCGAGATGAGGATCAACTCATTGATGATAGACTACTATAATTACGGCAAGGGGATCGCCAGGGCCAAAGGCCTGCCCAAGGTCGATTTATTGGGGCAGTGGGGTATGGCCAAAGACGAGTATATGTCGGAAGACCAGAATTACAACCCGCTATACGCGTCGGACGACAAAAAGATGTCACAGCAGTGGTATGCGGGTGTAAAGGCGTCGATGCCGCTCTGGGGTTCGACGGTCGAATACACATGGACGAGGGAACAGTGGCCTCCTCAGGTGAGCGTTTACTCGGCCACATCATCCGATACGAACGCGATAAAATTGAAGTTTCTCGACAAGCTCGATTATTACTCCGATAAGAAACTTGCCGAAATAGATTATGATAAGGCGAGGCAGGAACTTATCAAGATAAGGCAGGATGTGACGCTGGAAGTGCAGGAAGGGTGCTTCAATTACGAGAAGGCGCTTATACAGGTGGAGACAGCGTCCAATAAGGTCGCGTATCAGGCCAAGGACCTCGAGGTAACCAGATTTAAGAGGGCCCTTGACGAGGCCGCGGATTCCAATGTGATAGAGAGCATGATAAAGCTGGCGCAGGAGAGGTTCGGGTACGCGCAGGCCGTCAGCGACTGTCACACGACCCTTGCGACCATCAATAAAGCGGTAGGGGTGGAAGATTATTATAAAGATGAATAAAAGGAGAGGTGCGCGACTATGAAAATACAGGACATCAAAGGCAAAATCGTAAGGATAAACGGCTTTATCAAAAGCTTAATAAGTAAGATCAATTTAAAGAAGATCGACCTTAAGAATAAGGAAACAAAGAAAAGACTTATCATTTCCTTACTCGTTGCCGTGGTTTTAATCATAATCATCGCGAGGATTACGGCCAATCTGCAGAACGTCCTGTTCAATAAGAAACAGGCCGCGAAGGAGAAGGCCGCGATATCATTTACGGAAGAAGCCGCGTCGGTCAAGGTATTTAAGATAAAGAAGACGGAATTCAAGGATACATTGCCGGCGATAGGCAACGTCAAGGGCTACAAGGAGATAGACCTGAAATTTCAGGTCGCGGGCATCGTCGAGAGCTTCAACTTTGAGGAAGGCGAAAGGATACAGGAGGGGGATATTATCGCAAGCCTTATCCAGAAGGACGCCCTCTTAAAATTAAAATACTCCGAGATAGAGCTTAGCAAGAACCAGAAGCTTTTCGACATAGGGGCGATAAACCAGATAAAGATGGAGCAGGCGAAGCTCGAATACGAATCCGCGAAATCCGATCTGGACAAGACCAACATCTACGCCGTCTCAGGCGGGCTTCTTGGTTCAAGGGTTCTCGACGTAGGCAGTTATGTGACCCCCAACGACAAGATAGGCATATTCATCGATAACGCCAAAGTCTACGCCGAGTTCAATATCATAGAAAAAGACGTGCCGAAGGTTGCCCTTGGACAGAAGGCGGAAGTCTTTGTCGACGCCTATCCGAACAAATCTTTTAACGGCGTTATCGACAGGATCGCCCCGATAATCGAAGGAAGGTCCAGGACCGAAACGATAAAGATAGAGCTCGACAACAAGGACGGCCTGTTAAAACCCGGCATGTTCACAAGGGCGCTCGTCGCGACTTATGAAAAGAAGGATGTCATAGTGATCCCATCCTCCGGCCTGAAGAAGAAGGAGAATGACTACTTCGTATATCTCGTCCATAAGGAAGAACCGAAGATGGAACTGGCCGCGCAGGCGCCGAAAGAGAAGCCGAAGAACATATTCTGGCCGTTCGGCGGAGGCCAGAAAAAGGAAGAGGCGAAGCCTCAAGGCCCGAAGGAAAAAGAAGCGGAATACGGCGCCGTCGAGATAAGGAAGGTGAAACTGGGTTACATGACGCAGGACCTTGTCGAGGTGGACGAGGGCCTGAAAGAGGACGAGCTAATAATAATCGAAGTCCAGGAAGAGTTCAAGGATAAGGCAATGGTGGAGATATCCGAGGTGCAGGAAGGACTGATCTAATAGATGAATTTACCGCAATTTTCAGTCAATCGGCCGGTGACCGTCATAATGGTGGTCGCCGGGATAATTATATTCGGCATAGTATCGCTCGACCTGCTGCCGCAGGAGCTTTTTCCGCAGATAGTCTATCCACAGCTTACCGTAGTCACTCCTTATGAAAACGCGGCCCCGGAAGAGATCGAAACCCTTATAACAAAGCCGATAGAAGAGGCGATAGGCACCGTCGCCGGCGTCAAGAGGATAAGCTCCATCTCCAAGGAAGGGCTGTCATTGGTGATAGCGGAATTCAGCTGGAGCCAGAATATCAATTTTGCCGCTCTCGGGATGAGAGAAAAGATAGACCTCATAAAGGAACGCCTGCCCAGGGAGGCGGAAGAGCCGATCGTATTGCCGTTCAACCCGTTCGATAAGCCCATACTTATCCTCAGCGTAACGACCTCCAAGGAAGACCGCTCGCCGATCGCCCTGAGAGAGTTGACCCGGAGAATGATAAAGGACGAGGTAGAAAAAGTCGAAGGGGTGGCCTCGGCGAATATCTCCGGCGGGCTGGAACGCGAGATCCATGTAAATGTAAACCAGGACGCCCTTGAATCGAGGCGCATACCGATACTCGATATCTCAAGGAACGTGTCGAGCGCGAATCTCAACTACCCGGCCGGCACGATAAAAGAGAGTTTTTACGAATACCTTA
>JAPLMI010000187.1 GCA_026387115.1 Candidatus Omnitrophota bacterium
GGCGCGACGGTGAGATTAAAGGATGTGAAGTCGGGCGAAGAATTAGTTTATATGCTGGTTTCGGAGGACGAAGCGGATTATTTGCAAAACAAAATTTCCGTTACGTCACCGGTAGGCAGCGGTTTAGTGAACCATAAAGTAAATGATATCGTAGAGATCAAAGTCCCGGCAGGCGCATTAAAATACAGGATCCTTAAAATATCGCGATGATAGACCCATGATAGACCCCCGGGGTTTAGACAGGTTAGATATCTCTTTGGGCCAGATCCGCAGGATAATCAGAGATTTCGAGCTCGAGATGGAGAGAGGGCTTTCCGGGCAGAAGAGCTCCCTCAAGATGATACCCACCTATGTTTCCAGGCCGACAGGCAAAGAAATTGGAAAATTCATCGCGCTCGACCTGGGTGGCACGCATTTCCGCGTTTTGGAGCTGACACTCAAAGGTGCGGGGCGGGCGCTCGAGCCGAAGATCATGAAATTTGCGCTTGCCAAAAAACATATCACCGGCAGCGCCGAAATGTTTTTCGGTTTCATCGCCGACTGCGTAAAGGTATTTTTGAAAAAATATAAGCTTGAGTCCGCGGATGAGCTTGATCTGGGGTTTACGTTCTCGTTCCCGGTTAAACAGGCAGGCCTTGCCGGCGGCAGCCTCGTATGCTGGACGAAGGATTTCAATGTCCGAGGCGTGATAGGCAATGACGTCGTAGAGCTCCTGCGCGCGGCGCTCGCAAAGAAAGATATCCGGAACGTGAAGATCGCGGCGCTCGCCAACGATACAGTCGGGACGCTTGTCGCGAAAAGTTACCGGGACCGTAATTGCGACGTAGGCGTGATAATAGGCACGGGAACGAACGCCTGCTATCCGGAGGCGCGCCTCGGCGGAATGATAATAAACGTTGAATGGGGCGATTTCGATAAATTAAAGCTTACCGCTTACGATAGAAAGCTCGATAAAAAATCCGATAATCCGGGGCGGCAGATAATGGAGAAGGCGGTTTCGGGTATGTATCTCGGCCGTATCGCAAGCCTGGTCGTAAAGGATCTTCTCGGGCTCAAGCCAAAGCTTAAAACAGAGGATATGTCGGCAATAGAAGGTGATCATTCCGCCGGCTTAGCTAAGACGGCTTCGGCATTAAAAAAAGTCGGCATCGCAAAATGTACATCGGAAGAAAGACGACAGGTAAAAAATATATGCGAAACCGTCTCCGGGAGAGGAGCGCGCATAAGCGCGGCCTGTATCGCCGCCATAATAAAAAGAATGGACACTAACCTATCGCGGCGGCACACCGTTGCCATAGACGGAAGCGTGTATGAAAAACACCCGACCTTCGCCAAAAATATGAAGTCCTGCCTAAAAGAAATATTCGGCTCGAAATCTAACCGCATAAAGATAACCCTGGCAAAAGATGGCTCCGGCAGGGGCGCCGCAATAATAGCCGCCGTAGCCGCGTCAAGATGAAAAAGTCCTTCGATATAGCGGTGATAGGAGGCGGGGCGGCCGGATGCATGGCCGCTATCAGGGCAGGCGGGCTCGGTAAGGGCGTTGTCCTGATAGAGAGAAATAAGTCTCTCGGCGTCAAGATTTTGATGACAGGTAAGGGAAGAAGCAATCTTACCAACACGGCGCCGATCGGTGTATTTATAGAAAAATTCGCGCCGGGAGGAGAATTTTTCAGAACCGCTTTCTTTTCGTTCTCCAATGAGGACCTCATGGAGTTTTTCCGGTCCAAAGGACTGGAGCTGAAGGTCGAAAGGCAGGGCAGGGTATTTCCGGTTACCGACAGGGCTAAGTCGGTGGTGTCCGTCCTGGAGTGGTGCCTAAAGGATAGCGGCGTCGATATCATG
>JAPLMI010000087.1 GCA_026387115.1 Candidatus Omnitrophota bacterium
TTAGCATCTTTACCGAGATCCAGATCGAGGTCCTCGGCCTTTTTGATGATCGTGGATCTCCCGGAAAGCTCCGAGATTAATAAGCGCCTGTGGTTTCCCACAGTTTTCGGGTCGATATGCTCGTATGTCCTGGGATTTTTGAGGATCGCGTTGACGTGGACGCCCGCCTTGTGGGCAAAGGCGCTCGTCCCCACGAACGGCTCGTTGTCCTCAATCTTCACATTGCACACTTCGGCGATATACCGCGCGATTTCGGTAAGCTCTCTAAGCTCCAGGTCTGAAACGCAGTCAATGCCCAGCTTCAGCTTCAAGTTTGCGATGATCGTTACCAGGTTCGCGTTGCCGCACCTCTCGCCGTATCCGTTCATCGTGCCCTGGACCTGGATCGAGCCCGCCTGAACCGCGGCGATAGTATTCGCCACGGCCATATCGCAATCATTATGAGCGTGAATGCCCAGCGGCGTTTTGATAACGGACTTCACCTCTTCGACGATCTTAAAGACCTGCGATGTTATGGTCCCGCCGTTTGTGTCGCACAGGATGATCCTGTCCGCTCCGGCGCCCTGGGCGGTTCTGATCGTCGAAATGGCATAATCCTTATTCGCTTTATAGCCGTCAAAGAAGTGCTCCGCGTCGTAAAAAACGGTTTTGCCTTTCGATCTCAAAAATTTAACCGAATCCTCGATCATCCGCAAATTCTCATCCAGGTCAACCTTGAACACGTCGCGGACGTGAAGGTCCCAGGACTTGCCAAAGATCGTAATGAATTTCGTGTCAGCGCCGAGGAGCCCCTTCAACACCTTGTCCCGGCTCACCTTAGATTTCGGGTGCCGGGTGCTGCCGAAAGCGACAAGCTTCGCTTTCTTAAGCCGGAGCGACTTCGCCGCCTTAAAGAAACTCATGTCTTTCGGGTTCGCGCCCGGCCATCCGCCCTCGATGAAATCGACTCCGAGCTCGTCAAGCTTCTCGCAGATCTTCAGCTTATCGCTGACGGAAAACGAGATGCCTTCCGACTGCGCCCCGTCGCGCAACGTAGTGTCATATAACTCGATTTTATTCATATATCCCTCATCTTACGCCTTCTTCTTCCCCAGCTTGAACTTCTCGTGGATTGCCCTCACCGCTTCCTCGCCGTGCTTCTTATTCACAACGCACGATATCTTTATTTCGCTCGTCGAGATCATCTCGATATTTATTCCCTTTTCGGCGAGCGCCTCGAACATGTTCGCCGCGACGCCGGAGTGGCTCTTCATCCCTATGCCTACAATAGAGACCTTCGCAATCTCTTTATCAAAGGTGATCTCGCCGGCGCAAACCCTCCCGGATATCTCCTTCGCTACCTTTATTGTTTTGTTGAGGCTCCCCGCCGGAACGGTAAACGATATGTCGGTAGCGCCCGTCCTCGAAACGTTCTGGACGATCATATCGACGTTGATATTCTCTTTGGCTATATCCTTGAATATCTTCGCGGCGATGCCCGGCTTATCCGGAACGTCACATATGGTGATTTTCGCCTCGTCTTTATTCAACGCAACGCCTGAAACGACTATATCCTCCATGGCCTT
>JAPLMI010000059.1 GCA_026387115.1 Candidatus Omnitrophota bacterium
AGAACGCGACGAACAGGAGCATTCGAAGGACCTCTCCACATTTAAACCCTTATCTTATGCCCTAATTTCTCCCTCTTCGCCCTCAGATATCTCTCGTTCGCCTTATTCGACCGAACCTCCAAAGGCACCCTTTCTACGACCTCCAGACCGTAACCTTCCAGCCCGACAATCTTCTTCGGATTGTTCGTCAAAAGCCTTATCTTCTTCAATCCGAGATCCGCGAGTATCTGCGCGCCGATACCGTAATCCCTCAGATCCGGCTTGAAACCGAGCGCCTTATTCGCCTCGACAGTGTCGAGGCCCTTATCCTGAAGCTCGTAGGCCCTCAGTTTGTTCGCCAACCCTATGCCGCGGCCCTCCTGCCTCATATAAAGGATTACGCCGCTTGGGCTCTTTGATATCATCTGCATCGCGGTATGCAACTGTTCTCCGCAGTCGCATCTTTTTGAGCCGAAGACATCACCCGTGAGGCATTCCGAATGGACCCTGACCAAAGTATCGTTCTTGTCAAGCCTTCCTTTGACAAGCGCCAGATGATGATATTTATCCGTAACAGATTCGTAAACGAAGATCTTGAACGTCCCGAAATTCGTTGGTATTTTCGTCTCGGCTATTTTTTTGATCAATTTTTCAGAGCGTCTTCTGTATTCAATAATGCTCGCGATCGTGCAGATTTTGAGGTCATGCTTCTTTGAAAATTTCAAAAGGTCGCTCATGCGGGCCATCGAACCATCGTCCTTCATGATCTCGCATATAACGCCTGCGGGATAACACCCCGCGAGATTCATAAGGTCGATGCATGCCTCTGTGTGGCCGGCGCGGACAAGAACACCGCCCTCATTTGACCTTAAGGGAAATACGTGACCCGGCTTTACAAGGTCGAGCGCCTCCGTCTTGGGATTTGCGAGAATATTTATCGTGCGGGCCCTGTCGGAAGCGGATATTCCGGTCGTGATGCCGCGCTTCGCGTCGCATGATATCGCCCAGCCTGTCTTATATGGATCGGGGGCCTTCGTTGACATGGGATGGAGGTCGAGATCATCAAGCCGGGCCCCTTCCATCGGGACGCATATCAGGCCTCGGCCGAATTTGGCCATGAAATTGATGTCGGACGGCTTCGTGAACTCACCTGCCATGATAAGGTCGCCTTCATTCTCGCGGTCTTCGTCATCGATGACTATGACCATCCGCCCGCGTTTTATATCCTTCAACACTTCTTCTATCTTATTAAGTTTCATAAATAAAAAACCCCAGAAGAGTTTTTCTTCGGGGGGTTTTTAAACTTTTAAACCTTTAAACGTTTAAACCATCCAATCTTCTCCCATCCAGACTATACTGTCGGCACTTGAATCTCACAAGTTCGGCCCCGCATTAGCGGGACTCGCGGGCTCTAACCGCCGGTCGAGGAATTACACCTCACCCCGAAGACTAAAGTTTATTATACATAATATTGGAAATTTGTCAATATTTATGATATCCTTATATCTAGAAAAATTTATGGATAAAGACAAAGAAAAAAATCTCGTCTACGAGCTCGAGCGGCTGAACTGGGAGATGTCCCTTCTTTACGAAGTCTCGAACGCCATGAGGACCACCCTCAAGCTCGACCACATCTTCTACATAATATTGACGGCGCTCACTTCACATGAGGGGCTCGGCTTCAACCGCGCGATGATGTTCCTTGTCAATGAAAAGGAAGCCACCCTGGAAGGCGTGATGGGCATCGGCCCGCACACCGCCGAGGAAGCCGGAAAGATCTGGCACGCCATTTCAAGAAGCAAGATGACGCTCGAAGACTTCATCGCATCCTACGATACCTTTAAACATGATCCGGACTCGAAACTGAACTCTATCGTAAAGGGCATAAAGATGCCCTTAAGGGAGGATATGGGGATACTCGCCCTTACGATCCTGGAGGGGATGCCGTTCGAGATAACAACCCATGAGGCGAAAAAACTTGTAGACCAGGAGACGCAAAAGACTTTAAGCACTGACTTCTTCGTCACCGTCCCTATGAAGGCTAAGGACAAGGTGCTCGGAGCGATCCTGGTAGACAATATCTTCAACAAGAAACCTATTACGAAATCCGACATGAAGATGCTGACGATGTTCGCTAACCATGCGGGGCTCGCGATAGAAAATTCAAGGCTCTACGAAGAGACGGTCTACCTCTCCAACATAGACTGGCTTACAAAATTGTGGAATTACGGAAGGTTCCAGCACCATCTGGCGCTTGAACTCGAAAGGGCAAAGGTCCATGATTCAAACATAAGCCTCGTCATGCTGGATGTCGATAATTTCAAACATTATAACGATACGTTCGGCCATATGAAAGGCGACGCGGCGCTGAAAGAGATCGCATACATTCTGCAGTCTAAGTCGCGCAAGTTCGATACTGTGGCCAGATACGGCGGCGAGGAATTCGGCATAATAATGCCCAATACATCAAAAGAGAATGCCAGGCTATTTTCCGAAAGATTGAGGGGCGAGGTTGAAAAGATGTATGCCGAGGATGCCGGCCTCGAGCCGAAGAAGAGGCTCACAATAAGCTGCGGTATCGCCACATACCCCGAAGACACGCTCAGCAAGGAAGATCTTATAGCGATGGCTGATACCGCGCTTTACGAAGCGAAACGCGCGGGCAAGAACAGGTCCTGTATCTATTCCAGTGTTATGGGCTGTAAAAAGGCCGGTTAAATAGCCTAAGACACCGGAGCGGTTTGGGCCGTATCCTCTACGACCATGCCGCCTGGTTCAGTATCTTCAGTCTTTTTCCTGAGTTCATCGGAGAATTTGACCGAGACGATCTTCGAAATGCCCCTCTCCTGCATCGTTATCCCGTACATGACATCCGCCAGCTCGATCGTCCGTTTATTGTGGGTGATTATGATAAATTGGGAAATTTTCAGGAATTCTTTCAATACATTTGAGAACCTTGTAACGTTCGACTCGTCCAGCGGCGCGTCGATTTCGTCGAGGACGCAGAACGGGCT
>JAPLMI010000042.1 GCA_026387115.1 Candidatus Omnitrophota bacterium
CCCAGATTGACCGCCTCCACCTTAAGGAGCGCGAAGTACCTCTCGCCCTCTTTCGGCGGGCGGATCTGGCCGCTCACCGTATCGCCCGTCCGCAGGTTAAAACGGCGTATCTGCGATGGAGAGACATATATGTCGTCAGGACCCGGAAGATAATTGTAATCCGGGCTCCTCATGAAACCGAATCCGTCCGGCAGTATCTCCAGGACGCCTTCGCCGAAGATGAGGCCCTCCTTTTCGGTCTTAGCCTGAAGGATCCTGAATATGAGGTCCTGCTTCTTCAGGCCGCTTATTCCGTTCACGTTCAAATCCTTCGCGAGCTTCGTCAGCTCCGAGATGCTCATCGCTTTCAGATCGGCTATTTCCATACGATCTCCTTCCATACTCTTCTTACCTGAGCCCTTGTCCGGGACCTCGTCCGGCTGTTGTCGATCACGAAGTCCGCCGCTCCCATTTTCTTCCTTATCGGTAATTGATTTTCTATTCGTTTTAATATTTCCTCCCTTTCGATGCGGAATTTATTCCCGCACCTTTGTGTTTGAACTTTTTCTGAACATTTGACCACTATAATTTTATCGGCGCTCGACGCCAAACCCGCTTCGATCAAAAGCGGAGCGTCTATAACCGTTACGCTTCTACGCCTGAAACTTTTCAGCTTCTTTCTGATTATTTTTATCACTTCAGGATGGACTATCCTGTTCAAGCGCTGTAATTTTGACGGACTCTCAAAAACTATCTTCCCAAGCTTCCGCCTGTCGATACTTGCGGACATGTCCAGAATATCCCTGCCGAATACGCTGATAATTTTTCTATACGCGATCGAATCCTTTTTAATGACCGTATGAGCTATCCGGTCGGCATCGATAACCTTCGCGCCGAGAGATCTGAATATAGACCCGACAAATGTCTTTCCTGTACCGAAACCGCCTGTCAACCCTATGACCGTCATTCGCCCTTCTTCAGGATTTTATTATAAAGTTTCACGTACTCTTTGGCCGAGGCGTTCCATGAGTAATCAAGATTCATCACTTTTTTCACGAGCCCGGACCAGGTCTCTTTGTTATTGTAAAACGACAATCCCTTCTTTATCGCCGCGAATAGCCTATCGGGTTTATATTCCTCGAACGTGAATCCGTTGCCCTGCATGGTCTTCGCGTCAAATTCCGTCACGCTGTCTTTAAGTCCCCCTGTCTGTCTTACGACCGGAATCGTTCCGTATTTGAAACTTATCATTTGTCCGAGGCCGCAGGGCTCGTATCTCGACGGGATGAGGAACAGGTCGGAACCAGCGTATATCTTCTGCGCCAGCGTAGCGTCGAATTTCAAATTTACGGATATGTTCTTGGGGTGGGCCTTCGCCATCTTTCCGAATAGGACGTGGTACTTATTATCGCCTGTCCCCAGAAGGACGAACTGTATCTTCAGGTTTAAAAGATCGTCTATGATCTTCGCGATCAGGTCAAGGCCTTTCTGGTCCGCAAGGCGCGATATAAGGCCGATCATCGGTATGTCACGGTCGATTTTGAGGCCCAGCTCCTTCTGCAGGGCTTCCTTATTAATACACTTGTCACCGCTCGTCTCGGCCGAGTAGTTCTTAAAGATCTTTTTATCCGTCTCGGGATTCCACTGATCATAATCCAGCCCGTTAAGAATGCCGGACAAGACATCAACTCTTGTCTTCAATACGCCTTCCATGCCGCAGCCGAACTCTTTAGTCAGGATCTCTTTAGCGTATGTCGGGCTCACGGTCGATATCGCGTCGGAATATACGAGCCCCGCCTTCATCAGGTTGACCTTGTCGTAGAATTCGAAGTAGTCGATGCTGAAGAGCACCCAGTCGAGCCCAAGTTTCGGATACTCGTCTTTAGGAAATAGGCCCTGATATGCCATATTGTGTATCGTAAAAAGCGTCTTCGTGTTCGAGAAGAACGGGTCGAATTTATAATTTGTATTTAAATATACCGGGATGGGCGCTGTCTGCCAGTCGTTGCAATTGATTATATCGGGTGCGAAATTTTCGCTCTTACATCTTTCCAGCGCCTCTCTGCAGAAGAATACGAACCTGTCAAGGTTGTCATGATAATCGCCGAATTTATCGCCGTAAAGCTCTTTTCTGTTAAAATAATCGTCGTTTTCGACGAAATAGACCTTGACGTTCTTTCCTATAGTCGCTTCGCTCGCCTTAACTTTGACTGACGCGTATTTAGGCATAATCACCCTTACATCCACGCCTAACTCTTCCAGCGCTATCGGCAAGCTTCCCGCAACGTCCGCTAATCCGCCCGTCTTCGCGAACGGCACCGCTTCGCTCGACGCGAATAAGACTTTCAACTTCTCCATCTCATCTCCTAAATTTTATTAAACTTTTTAACCTTTAAACTTGTCCATCTCGAGCCAAGCTTTTCCTATCTCTATATGCGCCTCTACCGGCACTTTAAGTTTTATAACATCCTCCATGCCGGTCTTCACTATTTTGTAAACTTCTTTCAGTTCTTTCTTAGGTACATCCAGAACAAGCTCGTCATGAACCTGCAGCGTCATGGCGCTGGTCAATTTATGCCTGGCGAGATTTTCATTGATGGCTATCATCGCGACTTTTATAACATCGGCCGCGGATCCCTGAATGGGCGTATTTATCGCTGTCCTCTCGGCAAATTGCCTTATCCTCATATCCTGGCTATTGATCTCCGGAATGTAGCGCCGCCTTCCCAATAAGGTGGTGACGTAACCGCTATCCCTTGCCTCGGCGACCAATCCTTCGAGGTACTGCTTGACATCCGGATACCTCTCGAAATAGGCGTCGATAAACTCTTTCGCCTTATCGACCCCGATACCCAGGCTCTGTGAAAGTCCGTACGGGCTCATACCGTATATTATCCCGAAATTTACCGTCTTCGCCATACCGCGCATCTCGCTCGTGACGTCCTTCTCGCTTACGCCGAACACCAGGCTTGCCGTGTATGCGTGAATATCAAGCCCTTCTTTAAATGCCTTGGCAAGCTGCTTGTCGCCCGATAGATGCGCCAGTATCCTCAATTCGATCTGCGAATAATCGGCCGACAACAGTGTATTATTTTTAGACGAAGGTATAAACGCCTTCCTGATCTTTTTGCCTTCCTCGGTCTTGATGGGGATATTCTGAAGGTTCGGCCCGCTCGACGAAAGCCGCCCCGTCGCCGTCACCGTCTGGTTGAATGAGGTATGAAGACGCCCCGTCTTCGGATTGACCATGTCCGGAAGCGCGTCGACATAGGTCGACTTGAGCTTCGAGAACTCACGGTACTCGATAAGCGATGCGGGCAGGTCGTGCTTCGGCGCGAGCTTGCGCAGGACCTCTTCATCCGTCGAGAAACCCGTCTTCGTCTTTCTGATGACGGGCAGCTTCAGTTTTTCAAAGAGTATCACCGCCAGCTGCTTCGGCGAATTGATATTGAACTCTTCGCCTGCCGCCTTGTAGATCTT
>JAPLMI010000046.1 GCA_026387115.1 Candidatus Omnitrophota bacterium
TTGAAAACCCCCGCATAACATGCCAGATCATTCCCAATGTAAGCGATATACTTAAAGATTGCAGGATAGAACCGCACAGGGTTTACGATAACACAGAAGCGGCCAGAAGCCCGTAGGCGCGTCTGCATTTAATAATTAAAAATCGGTCCCAGGCGTATTTAGCTTGGGATTTTTTCTTTTACGCGATATAATATACCGGAATGCGCCTGTAGCGTAATGGATAACGCGTTGGCCTCCGGAGCCATGTATGCAGGTTCGACTCCTGTCAGGCGCGCCAAATTTTGCGAAGCAAAATTTGATCCTGAAGCCGCGACGAACAGGAGCGGCTGAAGGACCTAAAACAGTGCGAAGCAAAATTTGATCCTGAAGCCGCGACGAACAGGAGCGGATGAAGGACCTAAAACAGTGCGAAGCAAAATTTGATCCTGAGGATGCGACGAACAGGAGCATCCGAAGGACCTTTAACACCAAAGGAGATGTATGTTTTTCAAGTCGATAAGGTTCAAGGCGATACTTTTATATACGCTGATCCTCACGATAACACTTCTTGTATTCAGCTTCATACTGTACGGAGGTTTCTCCAAGACGCTGTATGATGACTTCGACGACCTCCTGAGTTCGAGGGCGGAGGGGGTCGCGGATTCGATAAACGCCTACTGGCATGGGCGCGGCATTGCGGATACTCGCGCCGAAAATTTCGACTCCATAGCGAAAGGCTGGGTGGAGGAAAAGAGGAAAAACGCCGACCTTATGAGCATATTCGTCCAGATACTTGACCCTGTCGGCGCGAAGGTAGTCGCTTCCATGTCGATGCCCAGGATCGCCCAGCTCGATAAAGATGATTTCGCGGATATTTTGGGCGGTGAGGACTCGTTCGACACCTTAAGCGGCGAATCCGCCGACGCCAGAAAGATGAAGTTCAGGGTATATTCGAAACCGGTTTATATCGACGGAAATGTCCGGTATGTGGTGCAGGTCGCCGGCCCCATGGACCTGATGTCGCTCGCCTTGAATAGCCTCATCTTTATCCTCTTCATTCTTCTGCCCATCACAGTCCTATTGGCCGCCTTTCCCGGTGTCCTGTTGGTAAGGATTGCCCTCAAGCCGGTGGACGCTATGATAGATACGCTCCGGCAGATCACAGCCGAGAACCTGAAATTGAAGATACACATCCCCGATACCAAAGACGAGATAAAAAGGCTCGCCGACACATTTAACGATATGATCGAGAGGATAGACAGGTCGTTCTCCTCTCAGCAGAGATTCATACAGGATATATACCATGAGCTGAACACGCCGCTTAATATATTGAGGACGGAGATAGAGGCGCTGTCCGGCAGGGCCGGTTCGAAGGCCCAGGTCGAGGCCGTATTTAAAAGAATATCGAAAGAGATCGACGAGTTTTCTAAAATTATCGATAATCTCGGGGCGTTGACCCGTTTCGAAAGCGATCAGCTGGCTCTCGAGATAAAAAAAGTCGGCCTTACGGATCTTGTCGAGAAAATCCTCGACGAGATGAAGGCGCTGGCGGAGGAAAAAGAGATAGCGACATCTTTCTATTCGAATGAAACGGTGGTCATCGACGGCGATGAAGTCCAGCTTGAACGGATGCTCATGAATCTTCTGGATAACGCGATAAAATATACTTACAGAAGAGGCAAGGTTGTAGTGACGGTTAGCAGAGACGATTTGACAGTCAGGATCACGGTCAGCGATACCGGCATAGGGATGCCCGACGATGAATTGCCTTACATATTCGACAGATTCTATCAGGTTGTCAAGACGAGGGGTTCGAAGAACGGGTTCGGAATAGGGCTTAGCATCGTAAGGGCAGTGGTCGAGGCGCATAAGGGGAAGATATCCGTGGAGAGTAAACGCGGCCAGGGATCCACGTTTACGGTAACATTACCGTTGTCCTATCCGGCCTGAGATTCGTTAGAGGGGTTTATTTATGTCTGTCGTATGGTCGTTTAAAGCCAGAGAATTGGTCAGAGGGAAAAAATCACCTGCCGGCGCGTTATCCGACAGCGCCTTTTTCATGAAGGGAAATAATTCCCGGGCGGTGATCCTTATCCACGGGCTTACCGGAACGCCTGTAGAGATGAAGCCGATAGCCCAGTTCCTGAACAGAAAAGGGTATACCGTCGCGTGCCCGTGCCTCGCGAATCACGGCGAGCCCATAAATGTTTTGAAATGGTCGAAATGGCAGGAATTTTACGAATCGGTGCGCAAGGTGATGATTGACGGAAGGAGGATCCTCCTTACGGCATCAAGAACGAGGCGATACGCAGCCGCATCCATAAATATTACGCCAATGCAAAGCTTGAAAACATGGAAAATGTCTGCCAATACGGCTACCCGTATTGGCCGATAACGCTTTTTTGCCAGCTCCATCTTCTCGTTAAACATGTCACGGGAAAACTTCCGAAGATGAATTTTCCGGTGCAGCTTATCCAGGCAAAAGACGATGACATGACCAGTATTAAGAATTCCAAATTCATTTATGACAGGATAGGGTCCGAGGTTAAGGAGATGGTGCTTCTGTACAACTCGTATCATGTGATCACCGCCGACCATGAGCGCGACCTGGTGGCAGAAAAGGCGGAGGGTTTTTTCGCGCGCATTTCCGAAAAATTTTATCAGGGCAAGTGAATAATATTTTCCGGGCGCTTCAATACAGGAATTTCCGCCTCTTTTTCATAGGGCAGGGCGTATCTGTCGTCGGTACCTGGATGCAGGCCATCGCGATGAGCTGGCTTGTCTACCGCATGACGAACTCGCCGTTTCTCCTGGGGCTTGTGGGATTCCTAAGCCAGATACCGGCTTTCTTGTTCGGGCCTTTCGCCGGCGTCATAGTGGACAGGTTTAACCGCCACCGCATACTTATCTTAACGCAAATCCTTTCGATGATACAGGCCTTTCTTCTGGCGGCCCTGACTTTATCCGGCAGGATAGAGGTGTGGCACATCATTTTGCTTGGCTTTCTCCTGGGCTGTATAAATTCTCTGGATATACCGGCCCGCCAGACTTTTGTTATAGAGATGGTCGAGCGGAAAGAGAACCTGGCAAACGCGATAGCATTGAATTCATTTCTATTCAATTCGGCCAGGCTGATAGGCCCGTCGATCGCCGGAGTAATAATAGCATTGCTGGGCGAGGGGATCTGTTTTCTCGTTAACGGATTAAGTTTTCTCGCGGTCATAGCGGCATTGACGGCGATGAAGGTCGGCCCTCTTAAAACGGAGGGCGAGAAACGGGATATATTAGCGGATATTAAAGAAGGGTTCGGATACGCGTACAATTTTCTGCCGATCAGGTATATCCTGATGCTTTTGGGGGTCATAAGCGTTATGGGAATGTCCTACGCGGTCCTCATGCCGGTCTTCGCGAAAGATATCCTGGGCGGAGGGCCGGGCACATTCGGAACTCTAATGGCATCGGGCGGTGTAGGCGCGATCGCCGCCACCATATACCTGGCCTCGCGAAAAAGTATCGTAGGCCTCGGGGATATGATACCGGTCTTCGCGACGCTATTTTCGATAGGGATCATAGTCTTCTCGATATCCAGGGCGTTATGGTTTTCGCTCGTCGTGCTCGCGGCGACAGGCTTCGGCATGATGGCGTATATGGCAGCGAGCAATATCATAATCCAGACAGTGGTCGACGATGATAAGCGCGGAAGGGTGATGGGTTTTTACATGATGACATTTATAGGCCTTGCGCCGTTCGGAAGCCTCCTTGCGGGAAGCCTCGCCTCCAGGATAGGGGCGACGAACACCCTCATCGCCGGCGGAATTATATGTATCCTGGCATCTATCGCCTTCGCGGCCAAAGTCCCGTTATTAAGGAAGACGATACACCCTATATACAGGAAGATAGGGATAATTCCGGAAGTGGCCCAGGGCATAGGCGCGGCCTCAAGCCTCATCGTCCCGCCGGAGGATTAATAACTGTTGATTTCAAGCGTTTAACATGTTATTTTATTAGAGCCATGAGCTACATCGTATTCGCGAGAAAATATAGGCCTCAGTCCTTCGAAGAAATAATCGGCCAATCACACATCACCATCACATTAGCCAACGCGATATTGCAGGACAGGGTCGCCCACGCCTACCTATTCGCCGGCCCGCGGGGAGTCGGTAAGACCACAGCGGCGAGGATCCTCGCTAAGGCATTGAACTGCGAGAAGGGCCCTACACCGAAACCATGCAACGCATGCGCCTTGTGCAAAGAGATAACCGAAGGCTCTTCTCTCGACATCCTCGAGATAGACGGCGCGTCCAATAGAGGCATAGACGAGATAAGGAATCTGAGAGAGAACGTGAAGTTCTCCCCCTCGAAGGGCAAATTCAAGGTCTATATAATCGACGAAGTCCATATGCTTACCCCGGAAGCCTTCAACGCGCTTTTGAAGACGCTTGAGGAACCGCCGCCGCACGTTAAATTTATCTTCGCGACGACCCAGGCCCACAAGGTGCCCTCGACGATACTTTCGAGGTGCCAGAGGTTTGACTTCAGGCGCATCGCCACAAAAGATATAGCGGAAAATCTCAAGAAAATAGCAAGAGCGGAAAAAATAGATATAGACGACGAGGCGCTCGGCCTTATCGCCAGGCACTCTGATGGAGGGATGAGGAACGGCCAGGTGATTCTCGATCAGATAGCTTCATCCGCGATAAAGCAGGGCCCGATCAATTCAGGCGATGCGGCCAGGATCCTCGGGATAGTGGAAGACGATGTGCTTTTCAGCTTTTCCTGCGCCATCAAAGAGAAAGACGCAACATCCACCCTCCGAACAGTGGACGCGCTCGTCAATGAAGGTAAAGACGTCTCGCAGGTTGTGCTGGGGCTGATAGAGCATTTCCGGAACATATCGATAGCGAAAATAAGCCGGAATCCCGGCGTTCTCATAGATGCCGGCGCCGAAAAGATAAAACGGTATACCGAAGAAGCCGAAAAATTCACCATTGAAGAAATTTTATATATCATATATACGCTCTCAAACACCATAGATTTTATACGCAAATCAAGCCTTTCGAGGATACCCCTTGAGGCGGCGCTAATAAAGCTTACACAAAGCGGTTCTATAATTTCTCTGGATGAGATATTGAAGAGGCTCGACGTTATCGATAAAAGCGTTGCGAAAGTTGCGAAAGGGCCGGTTCCGAAAAATAATGAGCCTTCAGCCGGTGAGCCAGGCCAAATATCATCCGATGTCGAAGAGATACTGGGCTCCTGGAAATCGGTGATCGATTACATCAAAGACAGGAAGATCTCTGTCGCCTCATATCTTC
>JAPLMI010000127.1 GCA_026387115.1 Candidatus Omnitrophota bacterium
GGGCCATACCTGTATATAATCAGGAAGTTTATTGAATTTATTGATGGAATCAAACATCTGGTGAGCACCCTTTTCCTGTGTTCCTTTCATTCCGGCTGCCTTCTCCAGCAAATCAGGTCGACCAATATCGCCAACAAAAACGAAGTCGCCGGTGAAGATCATCACGGGTTCAGGACTAGCCAAAGAGCAGACCGTCTTCTCCGTGCTCTACGATCAACACAATCTTTATCTCCGCATCGAATGTCAGGAGCCGAAGATTGGCGAGATGAAGAGATAATGCTATTGTTCGGCGTATTATCCATATATCTGGCTGGTTTCGTGATCCGGCGGGCGGTCTTCTATAAAGATTCGTCGATATTATCTCCGGCTGAAAAAGTTGGTCTCGATTTCGGGTTCGGCGCAGGCGGCCTGGCGCTATTATTCTTTTACATTTCTTTTGCAGGTGCCGGCCTCACCAGGGCCAACATGATCGGGCTTGCGTTGATATCCATAGTTGCCGCAATCGCGATAAAACTTCATGATCTGTATAGGAATAGAGGAAAAAGATGGCGTGCCGCGCAAAAAGAGCCTGTTTCAAAAACAGGCTGGATGAAGATTGTGGTGGTTATAATAATAGGTATGTGTGTAGCGGTCATATTTTTCAAAAGTTTATATTACCCCATGTATGAATGGATGTCGCGGTCGATATTCGGCATAAAGGCAAAAGTTTTATACGAATCGAAATCCATATATGACAAGGACCTTCTGGACAAAGAATTCGTAGTGGAGCATCCGGAGTATCCGTTACTCATCCCGATGCTTGAGGACTGGATGTATACATGCAGGAATTCATCTGACGACAGGTTTGGGAAAGGGTTTTTGCCGTTTCTGGCTGTAGGATTTCTGTGCTCGATCTACGCGATCCAGAGAAAATTCTGCACGCAACTCCATTCTCTGATTTTTACAGCGTTATACGCCACGTTATATACGTTTGTGTACAGAGCCTCTTGCGGCGAGGCCGACGCACCGCTCGCCTTTTATTATTTCCTGGCGGGTTCTTACATATTATTGTGGATACGGTTTAAAATCTATCCTTATCTCGTAAGTGCGTCTTTATTTACAGCCATTGCGATGTTCAGTAAGCTGGAGGCATCGGGTTTTTTCGCAATATTATCCGGATGCCTGGCGATTTCTTTATTTCTTGATAAGGGGCTCGGGCTGAAGAAAAAGTTTACGGCGTTATGCGCCTACACAATCCCGGTTTTCGCCATATTGATCCCATGGATGATGTATAAAAGACTTTTGCCCACGACAGATGTCATTTTCACCGCAAAAGATATATTTAACCCTAACGTTTTCAATACGATACACGCGAATAGCTGGCGCGTCATGCCTATCATGAACAATTTTGTATTCGATGTGGTATTAAAAACCAGAAAATGGGACTTATTCTGGGTCCTGTTTTTCGTAATACAGGCATTTTCTTTAAAAGAGCTATTCAGGAAGCCCGTCTCATACCTTGCCTTCATGGTTTGGGCGACTTTAGGTACTTACCTCCTGATGTTTATCACCGTTTATGTAGAACCAGCCCATATGTTTGTTACGATGGACAGGTTTGCCTTACAGGTGTCGGGACTGGCGCTTCTATTGATGTCCCTGTTGGCCCGCCAAAAAATCTAGCTCCTGACCCTTGAAGCCTGCCATAATATGCAGGAATAGCGGACCAGCAATAGCAGACGTCCTACTTGGGTACACCCTACCAAGGAAATAAAAAATATAAAATAGTTGCAATAATTTTGCCTCTTTTAGCGTCTTATATAGTAGAGGGATAACGATCTATATAAGGCACGAAAACGCCTCATTTGTTAATGGGGAGCAGTATAATGCTTGACAATAACCCGCTATGGTGTATACTTGTAATGTGGCTACAATTGACGCCACATTGTAATTGAGATCGGATTGTGAGCTGATTTAAGGAGGTGAGCAAAGTGACCATTTCAAATGCTTTGTTAAGAGCAAAAAGTATCGGAGTGAGAAATTTTAGAGACAGCGCATCTCGTTTCATCAGAAAACATGAGTTTCTTATTATAACTGAACATGGCAGTCCTGCAAGCGTTCTGTTACCCTATAACGACATTCTGGAAATAGTCGATATATTAGAAGAGCTTGAGGACAAAAAAATCGTAAAGATTATAGCGGAAGGTAGAAAAGCTATACGTAGAGGGGCGAAAGGCATCTTAGCCTCAAAGGCATTAAAAAACAATTAATCAAAGGTTAGTCGTATAGATGCGATACGAAGTTAAATTTCCAAGTAATTCGATAGCTAAAAAATTCGAAAAAGCTCTTAATGGTATTTCACCAAAGGAGCTTCGAGATAAGGTAGGGAAAGAAACGCTATCTCTTGCCGATAATCCACGTCCTTATGGTAAACCTAAAATCAAACCGCCCTTAGAGGTTTATAGCTATGTCGCCCAATATAGACTACGGATAGGTGATTATCGAGTTCTTTATGATGTCGATGACAAAAGGCGTATTGTTTGGATTCTTGCCCTGCGAAAAAGAAATGAACGAACATATTAAAAACTTCAACGGGGGAGGAATAGGGGACGGTCCAAAAAGTGCCACCCCAGTAGCGCAGAACAGAATATTTTGAAATAGTTGCAACAATTCAGCCTCTTTTAGCGTCTTATATAGTAGGGACACATAAGGCGCGAAAGGAGGCTTTTTTATATGGGGGCTGTTATAAAATAGTGAAGTGTCCGGTTCTTTAACAAAT
>JAPLMI010000001.1 GCA_026387115.1 Candidatus Omnitrophota bacterium
CGACATTCAGAAAATATTCGACCTTATGAATCTCCTCTTGCGGCTCCTCTACCGGCGAGGTCAGTAAAATCGCCCTCTTCTTTGTCGGATACCCTATTATCTTTTCCGCGCCGGCAAGCTTTGCGACGAGCGCCTTGGTGAAAGACCTGTGAAGGAGAAATGCCGTGTCAAAATTCTTCTTTCTCAAATGGGCGATCAGTTTTATTTTCCCCGCGAGCCCTTTATGCGCGCCTTCTTCGTCATAGATAATGATTTCGTCCAGGCGCGGATTGTCTTCGAGCATTTCCCTGCATCGCGGATGAAGAAGGCAGGCGATATAGCCATCCGGGTGCGCCTCCCGGACGGCGCGTATAAAGGGAGTCGAGAAAAGCACATCCCCGATCCAGTTGACCTCCACTATAAGGATCCTATTCTTCATTTTTTTCCCTTCGGAAACAGGGAGTGTATGTCCAGATAATCATTCATGACAACCCTGAAAAAGGCATGATACCCTGTAAGCTTGATATAGAAGACGAACAGGTTATTAGCGGCCGGCGATATGCGGACCCTCTTTATCTCGTAAAGGTCGTAGACAGGCAATAACCTCGTCGGCTTTGTCGCAAAAGCTGCCTTGTAGCCGGCGCGCCTTACGGCTTCCTTCACGCGCTCATCATATCCGCCCATCGGATAGCATAGATAATCGACTTTTTTGCCAAGCATATTTTCGAGCGTATTCTTCGAACCCTCAAGCTCATCCTCAAGGACTTTATCGCCAAGGCCGGTTATCCATAAATGGGTTTTTGTATGGCTTTCGATATCAACGATTCCCGAGTCCGACATCTCCTTTATCTCTTTCCGATTGAGATAACCATCCTTACCTATCATGCCGGTTATGATGAATATGGTCACCGGTATATGATATTCCTTAACTACGGGAAAGACATTCTTATAATTATTCTCGTAACCGTCGTCAAATGTTATCGCGGCCGTCTTCGACGGCGGCCGCTTTTTTTGCGCTATATAGGAGACCGCCTTATCCAGCGGCACGACATTATACTTGCTATCGTGAAGAAATTTCATCTGCTTGGCAAATACTTCCGGCGGAATCGTTATCCTATCCTTCTTATCGGAGGTATAATCTACGGAATGATACATAAGCACCGGGAGGCGGTATATCGAGTTGAGGAAAATACCGAAAGCCACGGCCGATAATACTAAAAATACGCCGCATAAAATAATAAGTCTTACCCTTCTTATCATCTTATCCTTTCGAAACTTCTTCGTATAATTTTACGATCTTGCCGGTCATAGAATCGATTGAGAAGCGTTCCCCGACTAACGCCCTTGCGCGTTCACCCAATCGGGCTCTTAATCCCGCGTCGCCCAGGAGTATTGTAATAGAATCGGCGATCGCCTGCGCGTCACCCACCGGGACCAGTATACCGGTCGATCCGTCCTCAATCACGTTGCTTATGCCTCCTATGTTCGAGGCGACGCAAGGCAATCCTTGCGCCATCGCCTCAAGAAGCGCCAGGCCAAGGCCTTCCTTTACAGACGGGAAAACAAAGACATCCATAACGGACAGGTACTTATGGGTATCGGGATCGGATTTTATGAAGCGGATCGATTCTTCTAAATCCAGCGACCTCACCATTTTTTTTAAAGAATCCTCTTCGCCGCCGTCGCCCACTATTATAGCCTGGGCATCCGGCCGCTTCATCGCGACTTTCGCCATCGCTTGAATAAAAAAAATCTGTCCTTTAACCGGCGAGAGCCTGCCTATCGTACCGATCGCAGGGGCATCTTTCAGCCCTATGGATTTTTTTATGGCAAGGGTTTCGTCATGCGAATACTTTTTCGAAAACCTGTCTATGTCAACGCCGTTATATATGACCGCTATCCTGTTATCTTTAACGCCAAGGTCCTCTTCGAGGTGCGTCCTGACCGCATCGCTTATCGCGATAACCTTCTTACCCCACGTGTCAAAAATCCCCCTGAGCCTCTTCTTAAAATAGCCGTGGCATGTCGTGACAAGCGGAGAGCCCGACATCATCGACGCTAAAGACGATGCGACTTGAGAAACCCTGGAATGGGCATGGATGACATCGACCTTCTCTTTCCTGATAATCTTAGTAAGCATGAATGCCGATTTAAATACCTTCGGGCCAAACTCGAATTTTGTATCCATATCCAGCGTCTTATGCGGTATCCCGCGCTCCCGCAACTCTTTCTCCATATTGCCGCCGCTCGAGGCCACGACGGTATCGACACCCTTCTCCTTCAATGCCCCGGATAAGGAGACTATGTATTTGGATATCCCGCCTATGTTAAGATGCGTTGTTACCTGAAGCACTCTCAATTCGAGCCTCTTTCTCATTAACAAGAAAACTCTTCATCGCGTTAAAAACTTCGTCGACCGTGATCCTCTTCATGCACAGGAAATTCTTCATGCAGGTCGGGCTATAACACGGGCTGCATTTAAGTTCGCCGGATTTGCAGATCACGACGTTGTTCCCGGATGGCGCCAGATGCCTGGCCGGATCGGTCGGCCCGAATAGAGCTACGAACGGCACGCCGACTGCCGAGGCAATATGCATGGGCGCGGAGTCCGGCGTCAAAAAGACGCTGAACCGTTTCATCAGGCACGCGAGCTCAGTCAGGCTCGTCCTCCCCGCGGCGATGATCGGTTTCGATTTTGCCTGGCTTAATACGAGGCGGGCGAATTCCGCGTCTTCAGAGGCGCCCGTCAGGACGACCCTCGTATTCAGCTCTTTCGCGAGCCTGTCCGAGAGCGCCGCTATGGACGAGACGGGCCAATTCTTGGTAACCCACTTCGCCGATGCCCTTATATTTATTCCGACAAGGGCTTGTTCCGGCTTCACCCAGTTATCGATGAGAAATTTCTGCGCGGCCTCTTCGTCAGCCCTGGAAGGCCAAAGCCGGAGGCCCTTGTCCGTCAACTTCACGCCCGCGAGCTTCAGCGTCCTGGATTGATGTTCTATGGGATCCAGGTAAGGCGCGTCGTCCTTTATCTTCTTATTCAAAAGAAACGAAAATTTCCCGTTGTCGTAGCCGTACCTGAGCGGAGCCAGGCCG
Source organism: Candidatus Omnitrophota bacterium (assembly GCA_026387115.1). Taxonomy (GTDB): domain Bacteria; phylum Omnitrophota; class Gorgyraeia; order 2-01-FULL-45-10; family 2-01-FULL-45-10; genus JAPLMI01. Next base: position 3,076 of record JAPLMI010000001.1, read on the forward strand.
AGAGCCGAAAGAATATGGCTCTTCTTCGAATTCTGAAGGTCTATCGCGATATCGAAACATGATTTGCGAAGAAGCCTACCGAGCCGCCACAGCCCTAAAATACCTTTATCCTTTCCTTTAAGATCGCATACTATCAGCTCATTGACATAAGGGCACCCGTCGAGTATCTCTCTTGACTGAATGCCGACCAATACCTTTATAACGGCATTCGGGTACGCCGCGCGAATGGCCGCAAGCGACGGGACGGACAAAATACAATCGCCTATGGCGCTCATCTTTATCACGAGAATGTTTAATGTTCTCAGGGCCTCTTCATAAACAGCGATAGTCTTCTCCATCATTTTATCCAGGTTGAATGTCGCCTCGACGCTCTTTCTCGATTCGTAAGCTATTCCTTTCCAGAGGTTTCTATCCTCGTAAAGTTTAAATATCTTTTCAGCCATTTCCTTGGGATTTTGCGGAGCCGTGAACAATCCGGTCTTGCCGTCCTCCACTATATCCACTATCCCGCCTACCTTCGTCGTCACTACCGGAACGCCCGCGGCGTGCGCCTCGATGATCACCCTCCCGAAGGCCTCCGGCGTTATCGTGGCCGATACGAGGACATCCAGATCGTTCATAACGGACGGGACGTCGTGAGTGGCCGGTGTAAATTTGATCGTGCCCGCCAAGCCCAGCCTTCTTATAAGAAGCTCGAGGTCTTCTTTATATTTATCTTTCGGCGCCTCTCCCACGATGACGGCCCGCAGCTGAGGAATTTTGCGGCTTAAGATCGATACGGCCCTGATAAAATCCATATGGCCTTTCATGGGCGTTATTCTCGATACCATCCCGATGACAAATTCTTTCGGCCTGCGAGATGCGGGGTCCCTGAATTTAAATCTCGCTATATCGACGCCCCTGGGGATCAGCCTGATTCTTTCGGGCGGCACGCCGAAAACGTGGACCATGTGCTTGGCCATGATATTTGAAGCGACTATGACGAATTTGCCCCACGACATCGATTCGCTCATCAGATGTTTCTTGTAATAGCCGTGGGCCGTTGTGATAAATGTCCTTCCCGTGGCTTTACAGGCAAAGAACGCTATTAACGCCGGGACGCGCGAGCGCGCGTGGACTATGTCGATATCCTCCCTTCTGATAACCTCCTTCACCGCGCCGATCATTCTTATGATATTGATGAGCGACTTCCTGCCGACGGGTAAATTATAATGGCGCGCGCCTATGGCGTCGAGCTCTTTGGCAAGCCTTCCTCCGGCCGAGACCGTGATCGCCTTATGCCCGTGCGAAACGAGGTACTTAGCAAGGTCAACGGTCCCCGTCTCGACCCCGCCCACATCCAGCGACGGCAGAATTTGCAGTATGTTCATAGACTCAACGCTCTCTCTAAAATTCGTTATGTTCGCACTCCAGAAATTTTACGGGTCCTGCCGTTCCCTCGGCTTTTCTTTATAGGGCGAGCATGGGGTTCACTATCAATAAGTAAATATCCACGGTGTGTCTGTATGCCCGCCAGGATTGCCTGCAACAGGATAAGTATAATCGGGGCGCGGGCTTACTATT
>JAPLMI010000120.1 GCA_026387115.1 Candidatus Omnitrophota bacterium
GCTAAGGCGAGTAAAGAGATTACCAGGAGCGCCGTGCTTCCTCAGATAACGGGCGCCGCAAGCAGGACCACCACCCAACAACCGAGCGGCGGCGGCACTTCTTCAGGGATGACAAGCGCGTCATCCGCCAAGCGCAAACCACCGACCGTATATGAGTATAATATATCGGGGCAGCAGCTTCTATTTGACGGCTTCAAGACTTCCTACGACTTATCCACCGCGGAAAGGAATATCAGGGCTTCGCAGTATAATTACGACGTGACTTCTTCCAATGTGAGAGTGGGGCTGAGGACCGCCTACGCCAATCTTTTAATCGCGCAGGAACTTTTAACGGTCTCGGAAGAGATCGAGGCCCGCCGAAGGCAAAACCTTGCCCTTGTCAAATTGCGGTATGAAGGCGGAAGAGAGCACAAGGGGTCACTCGCCACTTCCGAGGCGGACCTGGCACAGGCGGTCTATGACGTTGATCAGGCAAGGCGCGCCATCTACGCCGCGCAAAGACAGCTTACGAAGGAATTGGGCCGGAGGAAGTTTGTCCCTATTAAGGCTACAGGAGATCTCGAACCTAAAAGTACAGACAGCCAAATGCCGGATTTTGAAAAATTGGCTGAAACTAATCCTTTGCTGAGGCAGCTCATCGAGAAGAAAGAGGCTGCCATGTTCGGGTTAAAATCAGCTTACGCGAGTTTTTTTCCTCAAATTTATACCTTGGGCAGCCTGGGAAATACCAACACGACGTGGCCGCCCGACAAAAACCAATGGTCGGCCGGGGCGAGCCTGACGCTTCCTATATTTGACGGGGGTAATCTTATCGCGAGCGCTTCGAAAGCGAAGGCAACCTTGGGCCAGAATGAGGCGGACGAGCGGAGCGGCCGGGACAGCGTTATCTTTACATTGTCGGATACGTGGATAAAGCTCGAAGACGCTATTGAGAATGTGTCGGTCCAACGGCAATATTTAGAAGCGGCAAAAGAGCGCGCAAGGATATCCGAAGCGGAATATGCCATAGGGCTTCTGATATACGATAACTGGATAATCATAGAGAATAATCTTGTTGTGGCCAAGAGGAGTTTTTTAAGCGCCGAGCTGAATGCTTTAACCGCGGAGGCAAATTGGATTCAGGCAAAAGGAGGGACTTTGGATTATGATGAAAAATAAGAGGTGGAGAGCGTATCTTATCTTACTGGCAATTATAATAGCCGCGGTATTTTTGTTAAAAACGAAAAATAAGCCGTCAACCGAAATTACCCGTGAAGTAAAACCTTTAATCGGCAGTATCCAAACTGCCATAACTTCTACAGGAACGGTACAGCCGCAGAACAGGCTTGAGGTGAAGCCTCCCATCAACGGCCGCATCGACAAGATCCTGGTCAATGAAGGCGAGACAGTAAAGGCGGGCCAGACGCTGGCGCTCATGAGCTCCACGGAACGCGCCGCTCTTCTCGACGCGGCGAGGGCGCGCGGCCCGGAGGAGATGAAATACTGGGAGGATGTGTATAAGCCGACCCAGCTGATAGCGCCGATAGACGGCGAGGTCATCGTCTCTACCGATGAGCCGGGCCAGACCGTTACCTCGGCCGAGGCGGTGATAGTCCTGTCGGACAAACTGATCGTCCAGGCCCAGGTCGACGAAACCGATGTGGGCGGAGTCCGCGTCGGCCAGGAGGCCGTTATCAGCCTTGACGCGTATCCGAAGATAAAGGTAAACGGTAAGGTGGACCACATATACTACGAATCCAAACTTGTAAACAATGTTACGATCTATCAGGTCGATATAGCGCCCGATACCGTACCCGAAGTATTCCGCTCCGGCATGTCGGCAACGGTCAGCATCGCGGAAAAGACCAGGGATAACGCGTTTCTTGTGCCGATCGAGGCGGTCAAAAGAAATAAGGACGGAGCCTATGCGCTTATCAGCCGCGGCAGGGGTAGCAAGCCGGAAGAACGTAAAGTCGAAGTCGGTATTTCGGATGAAAAGAACATAGAGATCGTTTCCGGATTATCGGAAGACGATTTGGTCATTGTAAAAACCCAGAAATATACGCTATCGACGGCTCCGAAAGGCGGGAACAATCCTCTTATGC
>JAPLMI010000176.1 GCA_026387115.1 Candidatus Omnitrophota bacterium
GCGAAGAGATAAAGGCCGTCGAAAAGGCCGGCGCCGACTGGATACACATCGACGTCATGGACGGCCATTTCGTCGACAACATAACCATGGGGCCGGTCATCGTGAAATCGATAAGGCCTGTGACGAAATTGCCGCTCGATACGCACCTCATGATAAAGAACCCCGAAAAATACATAGAACGTTTCGCCCGGTGCGGAAGCGATATCATAACTTTTCATATTGAAGTGGAAGCGGACCCGAAAGAGATCATTAAACTGATCAGGTATTACAAGAAGAAGGTGGGTGTTTCGATCAGGCCTAAGACAGACCTGAAATCTTTGTCGGCCATATTGCCGATGGTAGATATAGTCCTTGTGATGACGGTCGAGCCCGGTTTTGGCGGACAGGAATTCATGCCGGACTGCGTTGCCAAGATAGAGGAACTTCGCAGGATTTTCAGGAAAGACATAGAGGTGGACGGCGGCGTAAACGGGATGACCGTGCCTGAGGTTATAAAGGCCGGCGCTAATATAATCGTAGCCGGCACATCGGTATTCGGGACGAAGGACTACGCGGAAGCGATTCGGAAGCTGAAAGGAGCAAAGTAAGATGGGCGGAATCAAGTTCGGGACAGACGGCTGGAGGGCCGTGATAAGCGAAGATTTCACGTTCGATAACGTAAAGAAGGTCGGCCAGGCGATAGCGGATTATGTAAACAATGACAAAGGGCCGGCATCAAGGGTAAAGGACAAGAGGGTCGTTGTCGGTTACGATACGAGATTTTTGTCGGAAAAATACGCGGAACTTGTCGCGTGCGTCCTCGCGGCAAACGGTATAAAGACGATCCTTTCCGACAGGGCAACGCCGACCCCGTCGATAAGTTTTACCATAAAGGACAGATCGCTCATCGGCGGCGTCATGATAACCGCAAGCCACAACCCGGCGAGATATAACGGCATCAAATATAAAGCGTATTGCGGCGGCTCCGCGATGCCCGAGATAACGAAGAAGTTCGAGGAGTATCTGGGAAAGTCGGGAGTGTTATATTTACCTTTGCAGGAACTCAAATCAAAAGGCATGGTTGAGGTCGAGGACATAATTCCGAAACACCTCGAATTCATTAAAAAATACATTAATATAAAATTGCTCAAAAATACACGGCTCAAAATTCTCGTCGATTCCATGTACGGCACAGGCAATGATTACATAGCGGATCTTTTAAAAGGAGGCAAATGCAGGGTTGACGGTATCCACAACGCCTACAATCCCGGTTTCGGCGGAATAAACCCGGAGCCGATATTGCCGAACCTGAAAGAACTGGCGGGGAAGGTCAGGAAGGGAAGATACGATATAGGCATAGCGACGGACGGCGATGCGGACAGGCTCGGCATCGCGCTGCCGAACGGCCTGCTCCTCACCGGCCACAAAGTGATGACGCTTCTACTCCTGCATCTTTTGGAAGATAGAAAGATGAAAGGCGGCGTGGTCCAGACGCTGTGCGGCACGTTCCTTATTAAGAAGATATGCGAGAAATACGGCCTTAAGATGTACGAGACGGCCGTCGG
>JAPLMI010000135.1 GCA_026387115.1 Candidatus Omnitrophota bacterium
TTAGATGATAAAGAAGATTATATGCATAGAGTGAACCAAAGGATGCGTCTTAGTGGCCGATATGGACTCGATGCAGATCAGGATAAACGGTAAACTTTGCCCCAAGGGTGAAGAATACGCCGTATCCGAAATCGAGAATCCCGAGAGGATACTGACTTCTTCGGTCCTGACTGAAGGGTTGAGTTTGAAAATGGTCCCAATAAAAACAGACAAGCCTATACCTAAAAAAGATTTATTGAGGGCTATGGAAGAGATTAAATCGATAAGATTGAAAAAAGCCGTCGCCGCAGGCGATATCGTAATGAAAGATCTGTTAGGCCTGGGGGTCGACCTTATCGCGACGAGAGAGTGCCCCTTGCGTAAAAAATCTTGCCACGTACAGGATATAGTTATATAATAATATAACGAAGCACGGGATAAACTATATATGAAAAAAAGAGATATACAACAATCCCACAGACAGGCCGTTATTCTGACGGCCGTTTTTTTTATCATCTTCTGCGGGAAGGGCTTCGCCGAGGATGTTTTTGAGGCGAAGGACCCCGACGAGACGAAGACGCCTGACAGGCTGAAGATAGCCGGCGAGACGAGCCAGCCCGAGCCGCCGCCCAGGCCCGGCGTGGAAAAACAGCCGGAAAGTCCCGCGCCGGCCGAAACGGGAAAACCTCTTACGGCCGATGACGTGCAGAAGGCCTTTGAGAAGGCGATAAAGGCCGTCGACGCCGGTAAGCTCGAAGATGAGAAGATTTTGGAAGAACTTTTGCAGAAGAGGTTCCAGATCGCCGCCGAAGGCTGGATCAATGCGGCAAGCGTTAAACGCGCGCCGGACCTGAACAAGCTGATGGACCAGAAATGGGAAAAGCTATTCGAATTCGGCCCGTTTATCCATTACGATTATTACCTGAGAGACTACGAGTTTTTAGAAAAAGGAAGCGATATCATCAAGACGGATTCGGTAACGGTCCCCTACCGCGCGTACCTTAACGCGGCGGAAAAGCTTTACGTCGAGAAGTACCATACGCCGGACATCTCTTATATAGAGGTTTTCCTTTATACGGCCACATATCCGATAAAGGTGAATATGGAATACAGGGGCGATGAATTCATTGTAGTCAATGACGAGTATGGCCAGGCGATTATCGAGAAGGGGTGGCCGGCTCATGTCAGGAGTAAATTGAGGGATAAGGTTCTGGCCAGATGAAATACAAGAGAAGAAATTTTCTGATAAAGAAGCAGTTCCAGGTCAAATATACACTGTCGGTTGTCGTCATGATCCTCCTCGGATATTCAGGGAGGCGGAGCTTCTGAGCCTGCAGGATAAAGAAACGCTGAAGAGCGCGTTAAGATCCGTCAACAGATCGCTCTTTCCGAAGCTCGCCCTTCTCATGGTAGTTATATTTATAGGCGGCATAATCGCTCTTCATAAGATAGCCGGGCCTCTGTACAGATTCGAAAAAACCGCCGAGGCGATCAGCGACGGCAACCTGCGGGTCGACTTCCACATAAGAAAGGACGACGCGCTGCACCAGACGGCATCGTCTTTGAACGGCATGGTAAGGTCGCTCGTCGGGGATATTGAGAACCTGAAAAAAGTAAACGCCGACTTAAAGAAAGAGTTTGAGACTCTCGCCCGGACGCTCGGGCCCGATGAGGCGGAGAAGTTAAAAAGCATGATCGCAAGGCTTGACGGCATATTACTAAGATACAAAACATGATGATAAAGAAAATATTTGCGGCCTTACTGATACCGGCCGTTATCATTCTCGCGAATATCCCGGCTGCAGGATCCGTCTCTTCAGCGGACGACGAAGAATTCCTGAATAAAGTCGAACACGACGCCTTTCTC
>JAPLMI010000162.1 GCA_026387115.1 Candidatus Omnitrophota bacterium
TTCTATGATCTGGCTCGCCCCATCCATATATAATTTATGGTAGTCCGAGAACATATTGATGCCGACATAGTTTGTTATGGAAGAGATGAGGTGCGTGGCGCGCTCCAGGACGTCTTCCAGGGACTGCATCGCCTGATGATACTCATTCTTTATCGACCTGACTGTCTCCGGATTGACGTTCCTTATCCGCATGAGCGAATCTATATAGTACCTGTATCCTCTGTCCGTAGGAATTCTTCCGGCGGACGTGTGGGGATGGGTTATGAAACCGCTCTCCTCAAGGTCAGCCATGACGTTCCGGATAGTAGCGCTCGAAAGGCCGAGGGACTTCGCGACGTAACGGGAACCGACCGGTTCGGCCGTCTCGACGTAGTGCCTCACTATTATCGCGAGCACCGCCCCTTCTCTTTTTCTCGAATCTTTCAGCATGTCCGCATCTCCCGTAATTTTAGCACTCTACACCAAAGAGTGCTAAATGTCAAGAATTTTCACGCCTGTCCTCTTTTAAGAAAACGAGAATCCTGTCTATAAGCTCGCCGAATCCTTCTTTCTTTATCGCGGATATGGCGAGGGCGCCCCCGAAACTTTCTTTCATCCTCGCTATTCGGCCCGGTTCGGCCACTTTGTCTATCTTATTTAATACGGTAAGGACGGGCCTACTTTTCGCGCTTATCTGGCCCAGCACTTTAAATACGGCGTCGGACTGTTCAACCGCTTTTGGATGGCTGACATCTATGACGTGCAGCAACATGTCCGCCTCGGTCACTTCCTCAAGAGTTGCCTTAAAAGCCTCGATAAGGTGGTGCGGAAGTTCGTTCAAAAACCCGACCGTATCTATGAAGAGGATCTCGCGTCCGTCCGGCAGCCTGAACCTTCTCACCGTAGGATCGAGCGTCGCGAACATCTTATCTTTAACGGCCACGTCGGAGCCGGTAAGGCTGTTTAATAATGTCGACTTTCCGACGTTCGTATAGCCGATTATAGCGATTGTCGGCATCGAAAACCTCCGGCGCTTCCTTCTCATCATCTCCCGCCGCTTATGCAGGCCCTCGAGCTCTCTTTCCAACTTAAATATTCTCGCCCTTATGCGGCGCCTGTCGATCTCGAGCTTCTGCTCGCCCGGCCCCCTCGTCCCTATGCCGCCGCCCAGCCGGGACATCTCCACGCCCTTTCCCGTAAGCCGCGGCATGAGATACAATAGCTGCGCCAACTCCACCTGGACCTTGCCTTCATTGGTGTGGGCGCGCTTTGCGAATATGTCGAGGATAAGCTGGGTCCTGTCGATCACTCTTTTTCGTATCAGGTCTTCGAGGTTCTTCTGCTGGGTGCCGCTCAAATCGTTATTGAATATCACCAGGTCTATCTTCTCTTCGGCAGAAATACTCCCCAGCTCCTCCGCCTTACCCGTACCGATGAAACATGCGGAAGTTGGCTCGTGCCTGCGGGCTATCTCTTCCCTAATGACCTTGGCGCCCGCGGACCTGGCAAGCTCGGCGAGCTCACGTGACCGCTCCTCTGCCGACCAGGCTTCGTTCTTATGAAAATCGACTGTGACTAATAATGCCCGCTCCAAATTATTTGACCTCCCTTGCTATTTTACGCACCGCCGCCAGGGTGCTTGTTTTACCGAGATCGATCCACTCGATCCTACGGTCGCCCCTGAACCACGATAGCTGCCGTTTCGCGAAACGCCGCGTTCGCCTTTTCAAAATCACCGAAGCCGTATCCAGATCATAATCACCATTGATGTAACCGGCGATCTCCTTGTAACCCAAAACCTCTTTTGCCGTCCTGGATAATCTTACTCTTTTAAGCGATCTGACTTCCCGGACGAGGCCAAGCTTAAACATCTTTTCAACCCGTGAATTTATGGACGCGTATATCTCTTCTCTCGGCTTAATGAGCCCGTAAATTTTGATGTCATAACTATCTCGCAGGCCCCTCGTCTGGCTTTTAAGCTCGGTCATCGTCCTGCCGGTAGCATTATAAATCTCAAGCGCTCTTACGATCCGCCGTCTGTCATTCGGGTGAATGAGCCTCGCGGATTCCGGATCGAGCTTGCGAAGTTTTTCGTGAAGTTTCCCGGAGCCGGCCTTTAGCGCAATCGTTTCCATTGATTTACGGAATTTTAAGTCAGCTTTCGGCGACGGAAAAAGGCCGTCGACAAGCCCCTTTACGTAAAGGCCGCTGCCGCCCGCAACAATAGGGATTTTTTTTCGGCGAATTATCGCTTCGATTATCTTTGTTGCCTTCTTCCTGAAATCCGCTACGTTATATTCCTTTTCAGGATCCAGCGATCCCACCAGGTGGTGCCTTGCCGATCTCTTTTCCGCAAGGCCCGGCGCCTGGCTCAATATCTTCATCCCCTTATACACCTGCATCGAATCGCAAGAGATGATTTCGCCGTTAACCTTTTTGGCCAGTTTTACGGCAAGGGCTGTCTTCCCTATTGCGGTAGGCCCTACTATGAAAATTATTGTGCTGGGCATATCTTCGTCTTGTAACCTTTGGTCTTCAGGAGGCTTGCGAGCGCCTCGGCGTTATCTTTGGTTTGCAGCTTACCAACCTTGACACGGTACAGCCTGTCGCCGGAGCCTGCTGGTATCTCCACGAAGCTATCAAAGCCTTCCATGGACAGCTTTTTCGCCATCCTATCGGCGTTCCTGCTGTTTTTGAAAGATCCGACCTGAACCGATATATAACTGTTTGATTCCGTCCGCGGTATGTCTCCGGGCTCAACTTTGGGCCTTTCCTGATCGGCTGTATTTACGCTGCATTCTCTTATCCTGGATTTCACAATAACGATATTCTTATCGTCTGGAAAATTTTGCAATATTTCGTTATACGTTCTCGCGGCGCTATCCTTCCTGCCTTCCAGAAAATAAGAATCGCCTATCCCTACATGGGCGTCAAAAACGCGCGGTGACCCCGGATAATTATCGATTATATTCCGGAGGGACTGCCGCGCTTCGCCGAATTTATTCAATTTTAACTCGCTCAAACCCTTAAGATAATAAACCTCATACCCCTTGCGCGGCCTCGATTCTATCAGAGTCTGGGCAGCGGATGCGCACCTTTCGTATTGCCCTTCGAGAAACAGCTTTTCGATCTGCGTTATGCCCGAGTCAGCATAAGATTTAATTAAAAAGGTAAAGGTAAAAAAGTAAAGACTCAAGGCAAAAGTTAAAATTAACAAAACTTTAAATTTTGATTTGTAATTTTTACTTTTTAATTTTGAATTTTTGATTTCCATTATACCATCCCCCCTTTCAAAACATACGGCGCGGCAACGTCGATATGAACGTTAACCAGCTTTTCTATGAGGTGCCTACCGCCACTAAAAACGACTATTTTATTGGACCTGGTCCTGCCGGCCAAAACAGAACTCTCTTTTCTATTCATTCCGTCTACGAGAATTTCCATAACCTTCCCTTCGAGGGGCCTATTGCGCTCCAGCGAGATCTTGCTTTGAAGCTCAAGAAAAGTTTTGAGCCTTGCGGCCTTTTCTTCTTCCGGGACGTCATCTTTAAACTTTGCCGATTTCGCCGGCGGCCTGGGGGAATATTTAAAGGCAAACGCGCCGTCAAATTTTATCTTTTTTATCAGCCCGAGCGTATCGTCAAAATCTTTCTCCGTCTCAGACGGAAAACCGGCGATGATATCGGTCGTGATGGCGCCCTTTGGCAGTATTTTTTTATAACTTTCCGCCAGCCTCAGGTACTTTTCTTTCGTATATTTCCTATTCATAAGCTTAAGAATCCTCGTGGATCCGGATTGCACGGGAAGATGGAGGTGCTCGCAAACTTTTTCAAGATCCCTCATCGCTTTAAAGAGATCGGCCGACGCATCCTTCGGATGGCTTGTCATAAATCGTATCCGCTCGATGCCTTTGACAGCATTCAATTCTTCAAGGAGCCTTATAAACCCTTTATCCTTATTTCCCTTATACGAATTGACGTTCTGCCCGAGAAGCGTTATCTCCTTGAATCCGCGGTCAGCGAGTTCTTTCACTTCTCTTATTATATCCTTCGTTTCCCGAGATCTTTCCCGGCC
>JAPLMI010000146.1 GCA_026387115.1 Candidatus Omnitrophota bacterium
GTTGTCAATCTGCTAAACAAGAACGCCAACCTTTTTAATGTCAAAGGCGGCAAGGGCTCTGAGGCATGGAATGACGCGGTAAGACGGATCGGAAAAGCAGTAGCAGGTTATAATAGACAGTCTCATCCGACAGTTCCCCAAAAGCCAACTAAGCCCACGCCCCCACCCGCGACGAACATGTCAAGGCCGGCAGATAAAGAGACGGCGGGAGAAGATAAATTTAAGGGCATAGACTTTAAGCGAGCAAAAGGCGTGGTACCTTTTCATGCGGATAAAATAAGGAGGGAACTGGCAAGTTTTCTTGATTATATAAATGACTTACCGGCCGGCAGCAGCTTAACCATGGAAGAACTTGATCCGCGCTTCGCGTTTCTTTTATCCAGAGACGAAGCCAGGGCAAGACGAGAACGCCATGTATGGCACGAACTCGCCAATGAGGCCCTTTTAAATAACGGCTGGTCATATATAAGGCATAGTAATAACTATATAAAGAGGAAGCCCGGCCAGACGGACGATGAATTACGGTTAGAATTGATCCTCGGTTTTCTCAGGATGAATCACCCTGATGAGGTGAGGCTTGGCGATCTAATCCGTGATTTTAATATAACCGATAGTAATGTGCACATCGTCCCGGATATCTTAAGAGAAGAAAAATACCTCTATGCCCAAGGCACCGGAGACCTCTATAGGCGTATGGCGAACGCAGAAGAGAACGCCGTCATGAACAACCTGGCTGAAAGCGCTGCGAAGGAGATCGATCATAAGGCAGACGGCGCCATCTACACCCTCATGCTTCCGTCGTCCCAATTCTATAAAAATGATGAATTCGACACAGATAATATATACGGTTCAAGATTCCACAGGGAAATGATGGATGGCAGGACGCTGGAGGAACTCACAAGGAAGATCCTAGAGAGTGCAAAAGGAAAAGAAGGCAAATGCATCGCCCTTATCCCTAAACACATGGTCAATCCGGACAGCGAAAGCGATAAGAGCCTGCTTCAGAGTCTAACAGATGTGAATATCAGGTTTACCCTTGCCGATCTCGTGACTGCAGGGCTTGCGACCGACAAGACAGAGAGGGCGCAATTCAGGGCGGATACGTATGCCATAATGCTTCTCAAGAGGCATATAGACAAGGGGATGGAAGGTACCTCAGCCTACAGATTGCTGAGCTACTACTTGAGGACGCATTTCGGCTTCACGGAGGCCGTTGCGGTCGATGACTATATAAATGCGGTCGTGAACGGCGAAATAGCGCGGCTCATTAAAGGCTACCTGGTCTACGAACCCTGCGTGCGCCGCGACGCGCGCGAAGAGTATCACAAGATATCCTGTTCTCTAATCTTCGCGTAATAGCTTACAGTAATACCAATATCATATTGTAGGGCACCCTTCCGCCTTCGCCAAAGCTTCGGCGGACAGGCAAGGGTGCCCTGCTTGTTTTCGTCTCGATCCTCTCTTGACAAATCCGATTTTATCAAGTATACTTAATTAACAAAAGTGTTAACTTAGTATACTTATATGAATATAGCAAAACTGAGGCATATAAAGAAGCTTTATTTCGGGTACGAAGAGATAGCCCGCGCTCTCGCTGTACGTTCCGATTCAGCGCGTGTCTTCGCCAACAGGTATGTCCGGCAGGGCCTGTTGGTCCGGCTTAAGAGGAATATCTACGTTGCCAGGGAATCATGGGACAACCTTTCAGAGAAAGACCTGTTCTGCCTGGCCAATGTCTGCCAGGTCCCTTCCTATGTATCGCTGATGACAGCGCTTAGTTATTACGGCATCACGACTCAGGTGCAGCGCAGATTCATCGAATCTATAGCCGTTAAGCGGACCAAGGAGTTTATTATAGATGACACGGTCTTTAATTATGTTAAAATAAACAGAAAGATGTACGGCGGTTTTATGAAGAAGGACGGTTTTTTCATTGCCGCGCCTGAAAAGGCATTGCTGGACGCCCTCTATCTGAAGTCTTTAAGGCGCTACAGTTTCGACGTCAGTTCACTAGATCTCTCGAAGCTGGATACGGCCAGATTGAAAGAATTGGCCAAAAAATATCCGGGCAAACTTATAAAATTATTGGGTGATAATGAATATACTGGAAAAACATGAAATATTCGAAATAGAGGTTCTGGAGTTCCTCAATGCCGGCAAGGTCCTTGAGGGCCTTGTTTTCGGCGGAGGGACGATGCTGAGGCTTTGCTATGAACTTCAGCGCTATTCAACGGACCTGGATTTCTGGTTTTTGAGAAATACGGACAGCGAAGCTTATTTTAATAAGGTGCGGGAGTATTTAACGAGATCATATGAACTTACCGACGCCCATATCAAATTCCATACCATACTCTTTGAGTTGAGGAGCCCTAACTATACGAAACGCCTAAAGATAGAGATACGGAAAGCGCCGGCAGAATGTGATTATGAGGAGAGGATAGCGTTCTCCAGATATGATACC
>JAPLMI010000126.1 GCA_026387115.1 Candidatus Omnitrophota bacterium
AGGACCTGATAAATCCTATACAGGAGATAATAGTGACGCTGACGCTTTTACTTATGGTTTCGGCGGTGGCGTTATTGTTCGCGAAAGGCAAGCCCGCCGAAATATCCGTATTCGTCGTATTCTTCTACGCCGCGCGGCGGTCGCTGCCGATGTTCAATATCTTCAATAATATCAGGGCGGGTTTCGCGCAGGCCAAGCCGCCGTTGAAAGAGCTGTCGAAGGTCTTCGACGATACGGATAAGTTCTTCGTGATAGAGGGGCCCGAAACATTCGGGGGATTACAGAAGGCGATAGAGTTCAATCATCTCGATTTCGCGTACGTAAAGGACAAGCCGGTTTTAAAAGACCTGAGCCTCTGTATCGAGAAAGGCAAGATCACGGCGCTGGTGGGCCCGTCCGGCGCCGGCAAGACGACGATCATCAGTATGATAATGCGTTTTTACGACTGCCCGCCCAATTCGATACTGGTAGACGGTTCTGACGTAAGAGATTACACTTTAAAATCCCTGAGAAAGCACATGGCCCTGGTGAGCCAGGAGGTGCTTCTTCTGAACGATACGCTGCGCAACAATATGATATTCGGCCTCGATAGAGAGGTTTTGGACGAAGAGCTTATGAACATATCGAAAAAAGCGCGGCTTTATGATTTTATAACAAGCGCCCCGGACGGATTTAATACTGAAATAGGCGACCGGGGCGTCAAATTATCCGGCGGAGAAAAACAAAGAGTCGCCATCGCAAGGACCCTTCTTAAAAAATCCGAAATACTGATTCTGGACGAGGCGACATCATCCCTTGATTCAAACACCGAAAAACTTATTCAGGAAGCCATCGATGAGGCGGTAAAAGACAGAACGGCCATAGTCATAGCCCATCGCCTTTCGACCATAAAGAACGCGAATAAGATCATTGTCATTGAAGACGGACGGGTTGTTGAACAAGGCCCGCTGAACGAACTCTTGGCGAGTAAAGGCAAATTCTACGGATACTGGGAAGCGCAGAAGTTTTATTAAAGAAAAGAAAGGTGTATGGATGAGAAAAGTCATTGTTACAGGCGCGGGTGGGTTTATAGGCCATCATCTGGTGAATTTTCTGAAATCAAAAGGCGATTATGTTATAGGCGTCGATATCAAAAAACCGGAATTTGAGGCGACAAAGTGCGATAAATTCGTAATTTACGACATAAGAGAAAAAAGCAAACTCTTCGAGGACCTCTTTATTGGAATAGACGATGTCTGGGCGCTTGCCGCCGACATGGGCGGCATGGGTTTTATCTCGCAGAACCACGCCACGATAATGCGGAACAACGTGACTATCAACATAAATACGCTTGAAGCCGCGCGAAAGGCAAAGGTCAAAAGATACCTCTATACATCCTCCGCATGCATGTATCCGGTTAATTTTCAGACAGAAGAAGATTCCGCGCCGCTAGCCGAAGACATGGCATATCCCGCCAATCCACAGCATGGTTATGGATGGGAGAAGCTATACACCGAAAAGCTCTGCGAGTATTATCGCGAGGAGTTCGGGCTCGATACGCGTATCGTGAGATTTCATAATACCTACGGCCCCCTTGGCGCATGGCGGGGCGGGAGGGAAAAGGCCCCGGCAGCCTTGTCGAGGAAAGTCGCAGAGGCGATAAGGGACGGTAAGGACCATATCGATATATGGGGTGACGGAAGACAAACACGCTCCTTTTGTTACATCGATGACACGATAAAAGGCCTTAACCTTCTAATGGAGTCCGGATATACCAAGCCTCTGAATATGGGCAGGGATGAAATGGTCTCGATAAACGAACTTGCCGATACGGTTATGAAAGCGGCGGGCGTTAAATTGAAAAAGGTATATGTCGACGGCCCGCAAGGCGTGCGCGGCAGGAACTCCGACAATTCGCTCTGTAAAAAAATCCTCGGCTGGGCCCCGGAAATTGACCTCGAAACAGGAATATCAAAAACTTATGAATGGATTAAAACGCAAGTTGAGAAAAATCAAGGAGCACAATACTAATTACCTTGACAGAGGCAGATTGAAGAATGGGCAAGATTAAAAAACTCGGCAAGGACGTGCTGGTAAAGATTTTTAAAATGCCGGAAGAAAGAGCTTTATCAATAAAGAGATGGATCTCGGCTGCTTTTCGGCTATCGATGAATAAAGCAGTTGTAAGCAGGGAGCATCTACCCGAGGTTCTGAAATTGTTAAAACTGAAAGGGCCGGCGGCAGAAGTTGGAGTGGCAGCGGGTTATTTTTCCGATTTTCTGCTCAAACATAGCGATATCTCAATCTTATATTCCATAGATCCGTGGAAAACATTCGATAACGATGTTTACAGAGATATCGGCAACGTCTCGCAGGAGGAGTTTGAGAGGGACTATAAGGCCGCTGTCCGTATATTGGAAAAATATAGGAAAAGAAGCAATGTCCTCCGGATGACTTCAGAGGAGGCCTCAAGGCTTTTTAAAACAGAAACTTTAGATTTTATTTTTATAGACGCGAACCATTCATATAGCGAATGCATAAAGGATTTTGAAAATTGGTGGCCCAAGCTGAGAAAGGGCGGGGTATTTGCCTTCCACGACTATATAAACGCGGAAATAGCGCAGGGTGCATACGGTGTTAAAAAGGCGGTGGATGAATTCATAAAAGATAAAAGGCAGAAATTGTTTGTGACTCCCTGTGTTTGGCCGTCCGCGTACATCGTCAAAGATACCTCTTATGCCCAACTATTATTAAGGATTTTTAAAGGATGGTATAGAAATGAACGCCAATAACCTTGTTTCCGTTGTAATACCGACCCTGAACAGGGAGGAAGATCTTTGCGAAACCATAAGTTATTTTCTGAATGAGGAGAACTATCGGCCGTTTGAACTGATTGTCATCGACCAGAGCGACAGCCACGCGTCCGGAACAGAAAAATTTTTGTCATCATTAAATGACCGGATAATCTATAAAAAAGTCGAGTACAAAAATTTACCAAAAGCGCGCAATGAAGGCGCCGGCCTGGCGAAGGGAGATATCATCATTTATGTAGATGACGATGTCAGTCCGAAGAAAGGTTTTCTCACCGCCCATGTCAGTCCCTATTCTGATCCCGCGGTTTGGGGCGTTGCCGGGGCGGTTCTCAGATCAAGCCGGGAAAGATTACTTGGCAAAGAAGAGATAGGCACGGGAACTTATAATAAACTGATATCTCATGCCGAAACATCTTTTGAAGTTAATTTTGGATATCCTGTTTCATGGGCAGCGGGAAACAACATGTCATTTCGGAAAAGCGTGATTACGCGATTAGGCGGATTTGACGAAAACTTTCGAGGAATGGCAATTTGTGAAGAGGCCGAATTTTGCCACAGGGTAACATTAAACGGCGGGATAATTTACTATACGCCCTGCGCAATCCTGGTCCATAAAATGAACCCAACGGGCGGCGTCCGATCATTTGAAAATAGAGAATATGTAAAATCGATGGCCGGATGCACGAATTATTTTTCCTGGAAATTAGGCTTTTCGCGTTATGCCAGATATAAATCTCTATGGCAGACATTCCGTGCGCACGTAGTCAATAGAGAAAATATTCTGAGGGGCAGGTTTTTGCTTTTTGCTTTTTGCTTTTTGCTCGGCATCCTGGAAAGTCACAAATATATGAAACGGCCAAACTCAAAAAAACTTTAATCGCTATGATGCATAGCTACGGCTGGCTGCCGGATATACCCGACCAGCGCGATTACTTATATGGCGCGATCCGGCCTGTAATAAGGCTGCCGGATAAAGTCGATCTGCGCGATCTTTGTTCCGCGGTGGAGAACCAGGGGGACCTCGGGAGCTGCACGGCCCAGGCCCTCGCAGGAAATATCGAATTTCTTGATAATAAACTAGACGCGTTATATACGGATGTGAGCCGGCTTTTTATCTATTACAACGAACGCGCGCTCATCGACACAATTGAATATGATTCAGGGGCCTCGCTTAGAGACGGAATAAAGACTCTGAAGAATGACGGTGTATGCCACGAAGAGAATTGGCCTTATCTAATATCGAAATTTGACAAAAAACCGCCTAAAAAATGTTATGCCGAGGCAAAACAGCATCTCGTTCAATCCTATCACCGTATCCACACATTAGGCGAAATGTTCACCTGCCTCGCCGAGGGTTATCCGTTCGTATTCGGTTTTACCGTCTATGAAAGCTTTGAATCGGCCAAAGTTAAAAAGACAGGCGTCGTAAATATGCCTAAAAAAGGCGAGGTTGCCCTCGGGGGCCACGCCGTTATGGCTATAGGATACGACAAAGCCAAGAAGCGTTTCCTAGTCCGTAATTCCTGGGGCATAGACGGCTATTTTACAATGCCATTCGAATATCTCGAAACCCTCGCCGAAGACTTCTGGACGATACGGAAATAAAATTGAGGGTGTCCGTTTTTAGGATGGCCCCCATTTCGGAGAAAAATGATAAATTATGATTTTACCGGCCTGCCAGAAAGAGGCACGCTGATAAGAACATTAATTTTACAGGCTATCTTGGATGCGATCGACGGAAGGACATATTTAGAAATCGGAGTTGACGGCTGTGAGAATTTTAACGCGGTGAAAGCAAAACGAAAACTGGGGGTTGACGTTCACCTGGACTTTCTTTCAAAAAATCCATTTGAAAAATTCCTTCAGAAGAAAAAATTGCAATTACGCAAAGAGCGATTTTTTGAACAGGCAAGCGATATATTTTTTCAAACTCAGCGCAGCCTTTTTGAAAAATATAAGATCGACGTCGCTTTTGTGGACGGTTTTCATACCTTT
>JAPLMI010000160.1 GCA_026387115.1 Candidatus Omnitrophota bacterium
ACATCTTTATGGGCTTCGGCAAATTCAACCATTTCCTCGAGCCACCCCGGCGTAGTGACCGTATCATTATTGAATATGCAGATATACGGCGCCGATGATGCCTTAAGGCCTTGATTCACTGCTTTCACAAAACCGAGATTCTTTTCGTTCCTTATAAGTATGACGTCAAGCGCGTTATTATCGCGGACGCCTTCCAGATATCTTTTTGTATCATTGTCGCTTGCGTTATCTATCAAGATCAGGCAATACGGATATTTCGTATTTCTTGCGATACTGTCTATACAGTCTTTTGTTATGTCTTTCTGGTTCCAGACAGGAATTATTATGTCGCACTTCATGGTTGGCGCACCATGAGGGCCTCCGCGGCCTTAATGACCTTATCCGTTTCTATATTATTCAAACACTTGAGAGTTTCGCACTTCACATATTTAAAATTTTTGTAGCATGGCCTGCAGGGCTCATCGCTTGTGATAACTATATGAAGGCTGCTTTGCGGATAGGGGCCATAAACATGTTCATCAACCGGGCCGAATATCGATATGGTCTTCTTCCTCAAGGCAACAGCCATATGCAAAGGGCCGCCGTCGTTTGTTATCACCAGATCGCATCTGTCAAGAAGCGCGGCAAACTGCCCGAGCGTAGTCTTTCCGCAAACCTGCACGGCGGCCGTCTTCATTACTGATTGGACCTTCGAGCATAGCGCAAGCTCTTTCGAATCTCCGAATATAAGCGTCTTATATCCGTGACGCGCCGAAAAATGATCGGCTGCCCCGGCGAATTTATCGGCAGGCCACCTTCTGTAGCTGGCATCCTCTCCCCAGCTCGCGCCGCAGCCCGGTATTATACCGCAAATCCTGTCATTCTTTGATATGCCGCTAGCCTCCAGAAACTTATCCGCCCATTCCGAATCCTCTTTTGCCACCGAGATACTCATCTCTTTGTCTTGAGTGTCCAGGCCGAGGGCCTTACCCAATTCGAGATAATATTCGATGACATGCTTTTTATCGAAACCCCGAATATCTATTCTGTGGGTAAGAAATCTCCCCCTCTTCCTGTAATTAAAGCCTATGCGGACCGGGATCTTCGCAAAGACTGAAAGGACGAGGCTGTAGATGTAGGCAAGCGATATATCCACAAGAACGTCATACCGCTGGATTCTAATGCTTTTCATTAGGGAGTAGGCCTCCCTGAGGCACTTTATCCTGGACTCTTCCCAAATCTTTCTGTATTCATCCTTTTCGAAAATATAAAGAGCGGAGATGTTCGGATCGTTCTTCAATATGCCGGCCGTCCTCTTATTGCACATATATGCGATGACGGCCTCGGGATATTTTTTCTTTATGGCCTTCAATAAAGGCGTGGAGAAAAGGACATCGCCTATGCCGAACGGATTGATGATCAGTATCTTCATCGTCATGTATCAGCTTTGGCTAATTTAACGGTAGCCGATAATATGCCGGCGGAAAGCCAAAAAAGCGCCGCCAGAGGAAGTGAGTATAGATTTGTGTCTCCCGCGCTATGCACCAGGAATGCTATCAGGCCCAAACTTATTCCCAGGATTAGCGAATAATATAATGGGTCTTTAATTATTTTGAGCGCTTTAAAACCGGCCGCCAGAACAGCGGTTACAAATAACAGGAAAGATATCAGCCCTAAAAGACCTGTGTCCGCCGCCATCTGCAGATAGCAATTATGGGCATAGCTGCCCCTCTTATTTTTATCGCTATCATTACGGACTTTTTTATACTCTGCAAAGAAAGTATTCAAACCATTGCCTATGACGGGATGTTTTTTAAATATCTCCCATCCATTTTTCCACATAACCACCCGATCGTTTATGCTCACTATGGACAGGATATCTGATATCAGAAATTTATTTACAGATACCGCGGAAAAGAGGATTATTATTATCAACAGAAGTACCAATGATCTCTTTAATCTGAGAAAAGGAATAAGCGCAAGCGTCGTAAAAAACCCCATCCATGCGCCCCGTGCCTTGGTAAGTATGAGTGAGCATAATAGCGCTATAAATATAGCCCCCATTCCCAGGCGATTTCTCCACCCGCATTTAACAAATAACGCGTAGATGCCTACCGGAAATATGAATATCAATATCCAGGCCGCGTAATCATTGGGAAACGGAAATGACGCGGTGGGAAATGTCTGATCATAGGGAGTCTCAGGATAATATTTGAAAGCGGGATACATGTGAAGAAAGTCCCTGTGGAGATAAAAATTCTGAACAAAACCATCTATCAAAATAATAGCGCAGGATAAAAGCGCCATAGCTAAAAAATTATTCAGCTTTTCTCTTGTGTTGATGATCTCTTTGGTTATTAAAAATAGGAGCGCAAATTTAATCGATTTGGTAAAGAGCGCTTTCAAACTTAAGGCGAAATATTGCGTATTGAACAAAGATATCAGGTTTGCGGCCAGAAATATATACAGGGCGATCTCGATGTAAGATCTGCCCAATAACGGCTGCCTTTTAATCAATTTTAACGCGACGAAGCTTAAGAGCGCGGTAACTATCGTTATCTCCACTATCGATTTCGAAAAAGGCAGGCAGAATATCAAAAGGTACAACGACCATGAAGAGATCTTGTCCAACGCAAAGGTTAATTTATTCAACCTGTCCATTAACGCTCTTCTTCCTGCCGAAACGTTTTGTATCTACAAGGCTCAGCCTTATGCCTAAAGCTGACATGGATATAAAAACTAAAATCCCCAAACCTATTCCGATGGTCCAGTGAACCATCGTCACTATGACAGCTGATAGCCCCAGGCAGATGCATACTCCATAGATGGCCAATACGGTTCTATAGCGCTTCAGGCCCAATAAGGCCAGGCGATGGGACGAGTGGTCTCTGCGTCCCTGGAATATGGATCTGCCTTCTATGATCCTGATAATAGACACTAAAGCGGTATCGAAGATCGGATATCCAAGGACCATGACAGGCACCATCAATGAAGTAGTCAGTATGTAGCTCTTCCATTTCCCGAGAATCGCGAGCGATGCCAGCACATAACCCAGAACGAGGCTGCCCGAATCTCCCATAAAAAGGCTCGCCCTGGGAAAGTTATGTTTCAGAAAACCGAACGCGCAGCCGGCCAGGGCGAAAGAGACCGTACTGGTGATCAACTGGCCGTCCAGAAATGAGATTATCCCGAAAAAGAGCGACGCTATTCCGGCTATGCCGGCGGATAGCCCGTTCATGTTGTCCAGGAGATTGAAAGAATTCGTGATTCCGATTATCCAGATATATGTGAAGATGACGCTGAGGTAGTAATTAGAGATAAAATCGACTCTCAAGCCCGCTTTTATAGCTACCATGGCCGCCAAAAATTGTCCCAGAAGCTTAAAATTCGGCATCATACCCATTTTGTCATCGATAAGGCCGATTATAAGCAATATAAAAGAGCCAGACAGAATTGCACGGATCTGCGGCAGGGCTACCACCTGCTCTTTCATCAGTATCGCGATGAAGAACGCTATAAACATAGCGACTCCGCCCAGGAGAGGCGTAGGATGGGCGTGGACCTTATTATCTCTGGGATAGTCGAGATAATCCAGCTTTATCGCCATCGTCCTAACGAATGGCGTGATCAGATAAGATATGAAGCCCGCGACGAAAAATGTCTCGATAACCTGAATGAAATTCATCTTTATCTCACCCTCTACTTTTAAGGTATCCGACTATCCTCGACAACATATGGTTCATGTCTGTCTCCGGTACAAATCCGGTGATCTGTTTCAACTTGGATATATCCGGCTCTCTGTGGCGCATGTCTTCAAAACCCTTTTCATAGACCTTTTCATAAGGCACGTGTTTTATGCGGGATTTTGACCCGGCGAGCGATTTCGCTCTTTTGGCAAGGGCGTTTATAGTTATCTTATTATCGGGGTTGCCTATGTTGAACGCTTCGCCAATGGCGTTAGGGTTTTTTGACAGGAGGATAACGGCCTTTACCGTATCCTGAACATCGGTAAAACACCTCGTCTGCTTCCCGTCCCCATAGACCGTGATCGGCCTATTGTCGATAGCCTGCTTTATAAAGCGCGGCACCACCATTCCGTACCGGCCGGTCTGCCTCGGCCCGCACGTATTGAAGAATCTCGCTATGATTACCGGTAATCCCCTCTCCCTCCGGTATGCGAGCGCCAGAAATTCGTCGAGTGCCTTGGTGCAGGAATAGCTCCATCTCGAAATACTCGTGGACCCGAGCAGCCTGTCGTCTTCCTCTTTGAATACACGCTTACCGGGCCTGTCCTTACCGTATATCTCGGAAGTAGAGGCCAATATGACTTTTTTCTTTCCCGCTCGATCCGCCAGTTTGAACACCATCTCAGTACCCTTAACATTAGTTTCTATGGACTTCAGGGGATTGTCGATAATATATTTAACCCCCACTGCCGCTGCAAGATGAAATATTACGTCGCTTTTTTGTGTCAGGCGCTTCATCAAATGTTCATTCATTATCGTATCGATGTGGTACGAGAAGCCTTTTTCTTTCCTAAGGTGGTTAATATTATCCATTCTTCCAGTTGAAAGATCGTCCACCACAACTACTTCCTCTTTTTGCTTTAAAAGCGCTTCTGCAAGATGCGAACCTATGAACCCGGCGCCGCCCGTTATGAGATTTTTCATATAGCTTCTTTCGTTTTTGCGACATTTCCGTTAAGAAACCGAGATATCCGCACTGCACCTACGCTACCGATAAGATAAACGATAGGGCTCGAGGTCTCTTTAAGCCTCGGCGCCGGATGAAATAACAGCACGGCAAGAAACAGCGTGTGAAATACCAGAAGCAGAAATATTGGAGACCGAACAACGCCTTTGGTGGCAAAACAAACACCCAGTCCGACGACGAAGAAGAGGGTAAAATAGAATTCAAGCGTTGATGCAAATTCATTTTTTGCTTTCGTCGGGTTCAGCATATAGATCGGGTCAAAAAACCCGAATTGGCACGACTCAAAATACGCGATGATCCTTAATGGATAAATCTCGGCGGCAAGGCTGATAATTTTGACCGGATCCTTCGCTATAACGGCAATAGATCCCTTAATATCTCTGAAGAAATTTATCCCTAAAGCCTCAAGGCGCTCATTTCCTATATTTTGAAAAGGCGGCGACACTTCACGGGATGTGCTCCATAACATATTCGCTTTATCTCTATTCAGAAGGCGCATTTTGTTGTTAAAGATATGCGCCCCGCCTGCGACAATACATGCGCTGCACACCAGCACTATAACAAGGTGAAGAATGCGTCTAGTGATCTTTATATGCCGGAAGAACGCCATTTCCCAGATACACAGAAATGGCGCAAAGTAGAAATATAGCGACCTGAAAAGGCTTATAAAGCCAAGCACGGCGCCCATCAGGATGTCGGCCGGAAAAGAAGAGCGTTCCGGCCTTTTGTAATACCGTGTAAGAATAAGAATGAACAGATAAAGGAGCGGCAACCATACCGCTTCGTGCCCCATGTAGCAGCTTTCCATAATAAGCCCGCCCTTAAACGCGACCGCTAATGCCGCAATAAGGCCTACCGTTTTTGAAAATAACAGCTCCCCGATAAGAAATACCGACAAAGGTATCAGCGCGCCGAGAGCGGACTGGATAAGGACAACGACATAAAAATTCCTGCCGAATATTTTATACACCACAGCCAAAAAGACCGAGTAAAAGCAATCCCAGTTACCCCACAGTTCTATCTCTCCTCTTTGTATAACTGACGGGTCCTTTAAAATTTTGTTTGCGACCGGGTCGTAAGTAAGGCCGTCGTCGCTGGCATAAAGATAGCCGTCATAACCGTAAGAACTATGAGTTGTCTTATGCACAAGTATGAAACCGAATATGAGGCGTATTGCAAACGCGATCAAAAATATAGTTGCTAATATCAACCTCCGATTTTCAATAATACCGCTGTAGTAGCGATGAAAAGCCCTTATCTCGGCACCATGCAATGCAATACCTGCCGCGCCTGATAAGGCCGCCAGCACGGCAAAAACCGGATGTCCTTTTATCAAACCAAGGCAGATAAAATAAGCCGCTGCAACAAAAAATTGTATATATAAAAACTTACCGCGTACTCCCCGCTCGTCCCGAAGAAATATATTCTTTGCCGTCACTATCATCAGTCCTGCCGTTGTAACTAAAAACACAACCTGTATGTAATTAAAATATACTGTGCTCAGCTGGCCCTGGTCCCGGAAAAGCGCGAATATGAGATTCCCGAGCAATATGTAAAGATTAAGAAAAAATCCGGCCAGGACCCCTTGACCCATATATTTGGAGGTCTTAATGCTGCCTTTTAGAAATACACGGTGGGTTATGGCCATATAAGTTATGTACAATATCCAGAAATAGAGCGGCACATATATAACCCTGGACATGCTTGGCAGATATAAAGAATAATTGAACTTCTGCGCCGATAGGTATATCAATGTCAGCGCGCAGATGGCGGGTGCCAATATCGGCAGGAAGTCCATTTTTGAGAGGCGATGATTACTTTTTGTATGCATTTAAGGAACGTTCCTCTTATAAAAAAGCGTTTTTATAATATAAAAAAACTTTGTATCCCTGTTTTTAATGGCGTTGAGGATGATCAGCGCCTTATTGATAAAAGCGCTTGCCGGAAGATGCCGTTTATGCCTCACCAAAAATCTTTTCGCTTTATCATTATACCCAAAAAGCGGCAGGATTTGGTAAAGAAATTCGTACCGCAGATACATTCCTATATCCCTTTTTACGCTTCCTCCGAAATCGAATTGGCCGACGCTTCCTTTCTTCATATCTTCCACATCCTGGGACGTAAGATCCCCTTCGGCGACG
>JAPLMI010000172.1 GCA_026387115.1 Candidatus Omnitrophota bacterium
GGTTCAGGACCTCGATGAACGTCTGGACCATATTCTGGTAGACGCGTTTCGTTATCGCCTTCAGTTCGCGCGGCTCCTTCTCTTTCGCGAACGCCGCCCTTAGGTTGGCGTATGCCACAAGCCGCCTCTTTTTATTAAAGAAGAATACGACCGACCCCAACCGCCTCCCAAACCACAGCGAAACGCTTATCGGGATAAGCGCGAAGATCTTATTTAAAAGCCTTACGATTATATAAGCCAGTAAGTCTAGCAACTAACTGCTCCTTCCCCGCAATAATATCGATCTCTATTACAAGCGTCATAGGAATATATTTTCCGAATGATAAACTCATGCGGCGTATCTTGACTTCATCCTTCTCCGTCATCAGGACGAAGTCGAACTTCCTCTCGTCGCATCTTTTCAGGATCCGCGCCATATCTTCCTGATTATAATTGTGATGGTCGGAAAATACGATATGCTCGGCTATATCCGCGCCAAGTCCTCGCACCGTCTCTTCAAAATACGACGGATCGCCGATGCCGGATAACAATATGAGCCTCTTTTTGTTCAGATATGAAAGCGGAAGCTCGACTCTATTCCTCTGATCGTAAATATATTTCGGCCTGTGCGCGGATTCGAGAAACACGAGATCGCTTTTAATCCTTTTCAGCTCCGATTTTACGATATCGAGGCCGGCCTTCTTCTTGTCAACCTTGGTAAGAACTATAACGTCAGCGCGATTCACTGCTTCGATCGGCTCTCTGAGTATCCCGCGTGGAAATAAGCGGCCGTTCCCGAATGGGTTCCTCGAATCGATAAGGACGATATCAAGGTTCCTCGCGAGCTCCCAGTGCTGAAATCCGTCGTCTAAAACGGCTGTGTTGCTTCCATAAAGCCTTATCGCCTTATGGCATGATCTTGCCCTGTTCTCGCCGGCAAGGATCGGTATGTCCGAGACCTTCTTCTTCAGCATATTCTGCTCGTCCCATCCGTAGCCGCGGATGAGTATGCTCACCGTCTTGTTCAATTCGTCATTGAGCATCCTTGCAAGCCAGATCACGAAAGGCGTCTTGCCGGTCCCACCCAGCGTCAGGTTTCCGACTGATATCACCTTCATCGGGACACGTCCGGCCCTGAATATCCCGTATTTGTAAAGAAGCCTCCTTATATATATCGCGATACCATAACAGAACGATGCAAGATACAAAAGAAACTTCAACGGCGCGACTACCGGGCCGCTTCTTTTGTCGGTCATAAGTGAATAGATAAAATTACGCATATTTTTTCAGCATTTCGATATTACGCTCGGTCGCGCCGCAGCCTGCCTCAACCACCTCTTTTGCAAGTTTACCGATTTCATCGCGCCGGCCTTTTTCTTTTAGCAGCAGCTTTGCGCTTTTAATCAGTTCTTCCTTATCAGAAACCTGGATCGCGGCGTTATTTTTCAGGAATGTCATGGAGATATCCTTGAAATTGAACATATGCGGCCCGAATAAAATCGGCTTTTCGAATATCGCCGGCTCTATCGGATTCTGCCCGCCGTGTTTTACGAGGCTGCCTCCGACGAATACCAGTGTCGCATATGAATAGGCGCTATTGAGATAACCGATCTTGTCGAAAACGATTACCTGCGTCTCGCCTAAACCGGCCCTCCTGGCCTCGTTTCGTACCTCCGCCGCCCTTTCGATGTGGCGCGGTGCGATAAGAAGTTTCAGTTTCGGAAAATCTTTCAGAAGTTCCTTGAAAGACTCGATGACTATTTTCTCCTCGCCGCGATGCGTGCTGCCGGCGACAAAAAGCTCTTCGTCGGCTTTTAACGATAACGCCTCTCTTAAAGTCTCCATCGCCTTTAAATCAACCTTGATATCGACATCAAATTTCATATTCCCGGTGACGCTCACCCTCTCTTTGGGCGCGCCCATGGAGATGATGCGTTCGGCATCGAGCCCGGATTGCATGCAGAATCGGCTGACTCTAGCGAGCGTATTTTTAAGGAAGGATCTGGCCAGCGTGTATTTGCCTATAGAGGCGTCGGAGATCCTTCCGTTTATTAGTATCGACGGGATACCGCTGCCTGCCAACTCTTTCAAAAGATTGGGCCAGATCTCTGTTTCTATCATGATATACATACAGGGTTTTATGAACGCTACAACTTTTTTCACGACTGGCGAGAAGTCGAGAGGGAAATATATTATCGCTGCGTCTTTCGAGAATAGTTTCCGCGCCAGCTCGTTTCCGGTCTTCGTGATTGTCGAGATAATGATTTTTTTGTTTGGAAATCCCGCCCTTAATTTTGATACGAGGCTTTTGCAGACAGCGACCTCGCCGACACTCACCGCCTGTATCCATATCGCGCCCCGTGCCGCCTCAAGGGCCTTCCTTTTATCTGCGTTATACGCGCCGAACCTCTCCGCAAAATCTCCGTGCAGCTTGCCTTTGAATATCAGAGCCGGCAGATAGAAGATCGAGAATATCGCGAATCCTATGTCGTATAGCATATTTCTTTCTAAACCTAATCCTCGTTATGTTCGCACTGAAAATATTTTCAATGTGCTCACATAACTTCGGCTTAGGTTTTACTATCCAGTCCATCTTTCAGTAAAATTTTTCGATTCTCTCAGATGGCGGAACTTTTGTGTGCCGCCTGAAGCGGCGTTGAAAAATTTCGATACATTATGGCGATATAGAAAGGACAATGAAACTGTACAATAGATACCGCTTGCTGACAGGTTCATTGGCCATCGAAATTTTTCCGAGCAAATTTACATGCCTAATGTAAATTTGCGTCCGCTGAAGGCGGCCACAAAAGTGAACGCCTATCGCTAGAGACGAAAAAATTTATCGCCCTTACGCGCGCGGATGGGCCTTATCGTAAACCGTCTTCAGACGTTCCATCGTGACGTGCGTATAGATCTGGGTCGTCGACAGGTTCATGTGGCCGAGCAGCTCCTGGACGCTGCGCAGATCCGCGCCTCTGTCCAATAGATGCGTCGCGAACGAATGGCGAAGCGAGTGCGGTGAAATGTGCTCGGCAACGCTCGTCAGCCGGACATACTTATCGACCACGCGGCGCACGCTTCTATCGGTAAGGCGCTTCCCCGACTTATTCAAAAACACAGCGTCCTTATCTTTCGCTTTCCGATCGTCTCTTCTGTCAACATACTTCCTCAAGGCCGAGACGGCGGGTGACCCGATCGGAACCATGCGCTCCTTCCGGCCTTTGCCGAAAACCTTTATGACCTCGCTTATAAAATCTACGTCATCCATATCGAGCCCGACAAGTTCACTCACTCGTATCCCGGCTGAATAGAGCGTCTCCAGGATCGCCCTGTCGCGAAGTCCGGAGAGATTGTCTTCCGACGGCGCCTGGACGAGCTTTGCGACTTTATCGACATCGAGGACAACAGGCAATTTCTTATCAAGCTTGGGCGTCGATATCGCTGTGATCGGATTAGTCTTTATATACCCTTCCCTGAATAAAAACCTGAAGAAACTCCTTAATGACGCAAGCTTCCTCGCGACCGTCCTCTTGGAATAGTTCTTGGCCCTCATCTCGGCAAGATATCTGCGTAATACAAGATGGTCGATAACCGTAACGTCCTTCTCGCCGAGAAACGCCCTGAACGCCTTAAGGTCTATCTCGTAATTTGTTATAGTATGAGACGATGCGTCCTTCTCTACTTTTAGATAATTTATGAATTTATCGATATATCTTTGCAAGTTTTTCCGTTTTTACGTTTTTACGTTGCCTTCCGCGTTCTCTTGTTCCGGAAGTTTCCTAGCCGTGTAGGTGCACTTGGGATAGCTGGTGCAGCCAAAGAACGGCCCGCGGCTTGAGCGGCGCTGGACGAGTTCTCCGCTGCAGCCCGGGGTGGGGCATTTTACACCGCTTGTGATAGATTTCGCGTTCTTGCATCGCGGGTAATCGGAACAGCTTAAGAATTTCCCCCTGCGCCCCCACTTGATGATCATGGGTTTCCCGCAAAGGCTGCAGATCTCGTTCGTCGCGCCTATCTCTTTTTTGACATCCTTCATCTCGAGTTTCGCGCTTTCCGCGGAATGCATAAACGGAGAATAGAAGGCCTTCAATACCATGAGATAATCCGCCTCGCCTTCCTCGATGCCGTCAAGCTCATCCTCCATCTTCGCCGTGAATTTGACGTCAAGTATCTTCGGGAAGTGCTTGATAAGAAGCTGGGCCACGACAGTGCCCAATTCCGTGGGATGAAAATAACCTGAAGACCTGTTTACGTAATCCCGCGCCGTGATCGTCTGAATAATCGGCGCATACGTAGACGGCCTTCCTATGCCCAGTTCTTCGAGGATTTTGACCAGTGTCGCGTCTGAGTATCTCGGAGGCGGTTTTGTAAAATGTTGGGCAGGTAGAAACCCCAGAAGGTCGAGCGGCAGCCCTACCGAAAGCTCGGGCAGTTTTGCCTTGGATTCTTCCCCGAACTCGTCTTTTTCCTTTTCGATTTCATATACGGCCGTGTAACCGTCAAATACGATTTTTGCGGCGCCTGTTTTGAAAAGATAATTGCCGGCCTTTATATCGACCGTCGTCTGGGAAATTATCGCAGGACTCATCTGGCTTGCTAAAAAGCGGTTCCAGATGAGCGTATATAATTTCAGCTGCTCCGGCGAGAGGTAATTTTTTACAGAATTCGGCTCTCTCAAAGGCAGCGTCGGCCTTATCGCCTCGTGCGCTTCCTGGGCTCTCTTTCTGGATTTGTAGGAGTTGGGTACCTCAGGATAATATTTTTTGCCGTAAGTCGCAAGTATGTATTCCCTGGCTGAGACTTGGGCGTCTTTCGATATCTTGACTGAATCTGTTCTCATGTATGTTATTAGGCCGACCGACCCTTCCTTGCCCAGCTCAACACCCTCGTACAGCGTCTGGGCGATATGCATCGTCCGCGCGCCGGAAAATCTTAATTTGTTGAACGCCTCCTGCTGAAGTTTCGATGTCGTAAACGGCGGATACGGATTTTTCTTCTTCTTCGCCTCCCTGACATCGGCAACCACAAAATGCTCTCTCTTGATAAGATTGACGATCCTGTCCGCGTCGTGAGCGTTTCTTATATCTATCTTCTCATTTTTATATTTTTCTAATTTTCCGCTAAATCTATCCTTGGGCTGATCCGCATGCCGTTTCAACTCCGCCGTGATGTCCCAGTATTCCAGCGGATTGAATCTTTTGATCTCTTCCTCGCGTTCTACTATCAATCGCACAGCAACGGACTGGACGCGGCCGGCGGAGAGCCCGCGCGCGACCTTCTTCCAGAGGATCGGGCTTATCGTATAACCAACGATGCGGTCGAGGATGCGCCGTGTCTGCTGGGCATTCACCAGGTTCATGTTGATCTCCCTCGGATGCTTGAACGCGGCGAGGACAGCGTCTTTCGTGATCTCATCGAACTCGACCCTGTGAAACTTAAGCTTCTTATCGGTGAGCGCGTTTTTGATATGCCAGGATATGGCTTCGCCTTCCCTGTCAGGATCCGCGGCAAGGTATACCGCCTGCTTGCCTTTCGTGTCTTTCTTTAAGGCGGATAGATTCTTCTTTCTGTCGGCCATGACGATGTATTCGGGTTTGAAGTCATTCTCGACGTCGACGCCGAGCTTCGACTTTGGAAGGTCGATTATGTGGCCCATGCTCGCCACGACCGTATAATCTTTTCCGAGGAACTTGTTTATCGTCTTCGCCTTAGCGGGTGACTCTACTATTACCAGATTCTTCGACATTTAGCTTTCCTTTCTTACGAAATTTTTACCGGGTAATTCCGCGATCAACTTCTTTAATTCAAGATTCAACAGGACCTTCGAACCCTTGGCAGAACCGAAACCTGTCTTGTCAAAAATATCGTCTATATACAACGGCTCATCCGACAATATCTTGTAAACTTTTCGCTCATCTTCGGTCAATGAATTGTAAATATACGCTTTGGTCTTGGACTCTATCGACCTGTCTATTTTATCCTTTTTTACACCCTCGGCCGGTTCGATCGAAGGTGTCAGCGACAATTCCTGCAATATGTCATCGACCGACTGAATAAGGCACGCGCCGTCACGTATCAGCTCATTCGTTCCCGAGCTCGTGCTGGACGATACCTTGCCCGGAACGGCGAATACGGTCCTGCCCTGTTCCGCGGCAAAGTTGGCGGTGATGAGCGCGCCGGAGTTCTTCGCAGCCTCTACCACGACTATGCCAAGCGATAGTCCGCTTATTATGCGGTTACGCGCCGGAAAATTCCATGCCAGGGGCTCTATGTTGTCTTCATATTCTGTGACAACAGCGCCTGATTTCGTAATTTCTCCGTATAATTTTTTATTCTTCGGCGGGTAGATGACATTGTGGCCGCTTCCCATAACAGCGATCGTCCTGCCTTTCGCCTTAAGCGCTCCCCTGTGAGCAGCGGAGTCGATACCGACAGCCATTCCGCTTACAACCGTCACTCCCCGCGCGGCAAGCTCGAATCCGAGTTTCTCGCCCGTTTCGAGCCCATAGATCGATGCGCGCCGCGAGCCGACCACCGCCACCGCCGTCTCGTCGGACTCCAATAGCGTGCCGTTAACGTATAGCTGTTTCGGCGGATTATAAATATTCCGCAGATTCTTCGGGTACTCCGCATCGTCGGGTGTAATTTTTCTGATCGACATACTCACTTTTTCTTGCGCGCTAAAATTCCGAACGCGGTCCAGCTTCCTAGCAGAATAACCAGGGTTATCGCCGCGGAATTCAAAATAAATATTTTTTGGTCGATCGACGCCTTCTCGCGCCTGAAGATCTCCAGAATGTAATCTTCCTCGGCGGACGTCTTCAGGACACTGCCGCTCTTTATCTGCTTCATGAGCATCGTGGTCGCTTTATCGTGGAGATTGACCGCCTTCCTGTATAAAGGAAACCCTATGATCCCATAATTGATCGCAAGGATCATTAATAGCGTAACTCCGGTCCATAATCTCGCCTGGCGCGTCATCGCTTCGCCTCCGAAATCTTTACGATTTCTTCCACAACCTGTTTCACTGTAAGCTTACCCGTATCGATTATATGGTCCGCCTTCGCATAGAACGGCGCGCGCTTCGCAAGAAGCGTCCTTATCCTCTGCTTCGGGTCCTCGACGTTCAGAAGGGGTCTATGCTTGTACTTCTTCGTCCGCTCCATAACGACCTCTTCGTCGGCGGTAAGGCATATGACGATGCCGTTTGATTTAAAGTTCGCCATGTTCTCCTCGCGAAGAACTACGCCGCCGCCGGCGTCGATAACGACGTTCTCCATGCCGGATACTTCGCGCACGACCTCGCTTTCGATATCGCGGAAACGTTCCTCGCCGTCTTTTGTGAATATCTCGTTTATCGTGCGCTTCTCTTTCTTTTCGATCAGATCGTCGGTCGAGACATAGTTCATCTTTAATCTATTCGCAAGCCGTGTCGCGATAGTAGTCTTACCGGTGCCCATGAATCCTACGAGAATTATGTTACGCATCAGAATTTTCTGACTTGCTCCAGGTATCCTTTGAAATTTCTCTTCATCTCGGTCACCGAATCGCCGCCGAACTTCTCGATCATCGCGTTCGCGATCT
Organism: Candidatus Omnitrophota bacterium; assembly: GCA_026387115.1. Taxonomy (GTDB): domain Bacteria; phylum Omnitrophota; class Gorgyraeia; order 2-01-FULL-45-10; family 2-01-FULL-45-10; genus JAPLMI01. The sequence goes on from JAPLMI010000172.1 coordinate 7,564, forward strand.
CGATCGCGGATACGGCCTCTCCTATAACGCCTGCCGCCGGAACGGCGCAAACGTCCGAGCGTTCAACCGCCGCTTTTGCAGGCTTCTTCGTCTTTATATTTACGCTTGCGAGAGGCTTCGCCAGCGTTGAGATAGGTTTCATGTCGGCCTGGATTATAATAGTCTCACCCGTGGTCATACCGCCCTCGATGCCGCCGGCATTATTGGTCTTTCTGAAGAAGCCTTTCGACTTATCATAGAATATCTCGTCGTGGACCATCGAGCCTCTGCGCCTCGCGGCCTCGAAGCCCAGGCCTATCCCCATGCCTTTGATCGCAGGGATCGACATTATCGCTCTTGCGAGATTCGCGTCCATCCGCCTGTCCCACTGTACATAGCTGCCAAGCCCCGGGGGCACGCCTTCGACGATGATTTCGAAGACTCCGCCCAGCGTATCGCCCTCTTTTATCGCTCTATCAATCTCTTTACACATAAGCCGTGACGTTGACGGATCCGCGCATCTTACCGGCGAGCGCTCCGACACGGTAAGTATCTGGCTGAAACTTAAACCAGCCTGTTTCGACAGTATTGTACCTATCATGATGACGTGGCTGGTTATCCGGATGTCGAATTCCGACAGCAAGATCTTTGCTAGGGCGCCGACAGCCACCCTTGCGGCCGTCTCGCGGGCGCTGGCGCGCTCGAGGACGCTTCTGATATCTTTCAGATCGTATTTCAAGGCTCCCGTAAGATCGGCATGTCCGGGCCGCGGCGAAAGACACACCGGCATTTTGTCTATCGACTGGTCGATGTTCTTTACCATCATGGCGATGGGGCTTCCGATCGTAACGGATCTTCTCAGGCCCGAAAGCATCTCGACCTTATCGGATTCGATCTTCATCCGTTTACCGCGGCCGTAACCGGCCATGCGGCGGCACAGCTCGTCATTTATCAGGCTCTCTTTGATCTTCAATCCCGCCGGCATGCCGTCCAGGATTGTCAGCACGCACTTCCCGTGCGACTCACCGCTTGTCAGATATCTAAGCATAACACCCCCGCTTTCTTTAAAATAATCCTCCAAAAAACATCCCGATGATCCTATTGCCGAAAAAGATCGCGATTAACGCCGCGAGCGACAGGTACGGCCCGTAAGGAATTACCTCGCGGCCGTCTTTTAGTTTCAGAATTATTCCCGCGACGGAGCCGAATAACGGCGCGACGAAAAATGTAACTATAGCAAGCTTCCATCCCAGGAACGCTCCGACCATCGCCATAAGTTTCACATCGCCCCCGCCCATAGCTTCTTTCTTAAACACGACATGACCCAATACCCCCATCGCGTATGTGCTTGCGCCTCCTATAGCCGCGCCTAAAAAAGAGTTCGGAATGCTCGCGAACCTTGAAGCTGTATCGAAGATCGACGGAAAGATAGCCGCCGATGCCAGCCCGACGACGATGCCGCCTATAGAAATCTGGTCCGGTATCTCCTGTATCTCGAAATCGACGAACGTCGCGACGATGAGCCCGCAGGTGAAAACGCTGTAAGCAAAGAACTTGGGCGTTATTCCGAATGCGAGAAATAACAAAAATAGAAAGAGCGCCGTCAGGAACTCTATTACGAAATACCTGGGAGATATCTTTGAGCCGCAGAACCTGCACTCCCCTTTCAGGACGATATAGCTCAGCATCGGGATATTGTCATACCAGAAGATGTTGCGGTTGCAGTTCGGGCAATGCGACATCGGAAATACTATCGACTCGTTTTTCGGAATCCTGTGTATGCAGACGTTGAGGAAACTTCCGATTATTGCGCCGAACATAAATACGAAAATCCCTATCAGCGTTTCCATTATCCTTATCCCGCTTTCAGCGCTCCCTTAAGCGCCTTCTTCATGGTATCGACCGGCGCCTTCTTCCCCGTCCATATCTCGAACGCGATCGCGCCCTGATATAGGAGCATGCCCAAGCCCGTCACCGCATGCAATTTCAATTGGTTGGCCTCTTTGACAAGTTGTGTTGCCGGCCTGTTGTAAACAAGGTCGTAGACCCGGAGCCCGGGCCTGAGCAGGTTTTTATCGACCGGCGACGGATCGGGCTCTTTCATCCCGATAGGCGTCGCGTTAATGAATAAGTCGCTGTTCTTCAGGGAATCCTTGAATCCGGCGTCTTCCACGACGACGATTTTTTTCTCATCGTAATATTTCTTATAATGGCTCGCGAGCGCTTGCGTCTTCAAATTATCGATATCCGAGATGAAGATCCGCCTCGGCCCGTTTCCGAGGTACATGACGATCGCGCGGGCCGCGCCTCCCGAGCCAAGCACGAATACGGCCCTGTCCTCAGGCTCAAAACCCAGGTCCTCGACGAGCGATCTGTAAAACCCGGGCCCGTCCGTATTGTAGCCGCATAAGCTGCCGTCCCTGGCCACCTTTATCGTGTTCACGGCGCCGCACCGCCTGGCGTTCGTATCGAGCGTCCCATTGCGCTCAAGATATTCTTTTGTCTTTATCTTATGCGGGATGGTGACGTTGAGGCCGGAGATCTCCTTCGATTTTAAATTTTGGAAAAAATCCTCCAAATCCGCCGGCTCGACATCGTATAATTCATACTCCGCCTCTAT
>JAPLMI010000055.1 GCA_026387115.1 Candidatus Omnitrophota bacterium
CTCTTTATCCTGTCGGAACCGAATATCCTCATCAGGTCGTCTTCGAGCGACAGGTAGAACCGGCTCGAACCTGGATCGCCCTGTCTTCCGGAACGGCCGCGCAGCTGATTATCTATGCGGCGCGCTTCGTGCCGCTCTGTGCCGAGGACATGCAGTCCCCCTTTTTCAGCTATGCTATCGCCAAGCACTATGTCGGTTCCGCGGCCGGCCATATTCGTCGCGATCGTAACGCCATACTGTTGGCCCGCCTTGGAAATGATCTCGGCCTCCATTTCGTGGTATTTGGCGTTCAAGACATGGTGAGGTACCGCCATCCTGTTTAAGAGATTACTTAAATGTTCCGATTTTTCTATGGATATCGTTCCTACGAGGACAGGCCGGCCGTCTTTGTGAAGATCGGCTATCTCTTTGCACACAGCGTTAAATTTCTCCCTCTCGGTCTTATATATGACGTCCGGATGATTGGTCCTCTTCATAGGTTTGTTCGTAGGAATAACGACGACGTCGAGGCCGTAGATCTTGCCGAACTCCACCGCCTCCGTCTCGGCCGTGCCTGTCATGCCGGCAAGTTTGCGGTACATCCTGAAATAATTCTGAAACGTGATTGTGGCAAGCGTCTGGTTCTCCCTTTCGATCTTAACGCCTTCTTTCGCCTCGACCGCCTGATGAAGGCCGTCAGACCAGCGCCTGCCCGGCATGAGGCGGCCGGTGAATTCATCAACGATGATCACCTCGCCGTCCTTAACTACATAATCAACATCTTTTTGATAAAGATCATGCGCTCTTATCGCCTGCCTGATATGATGTTCCCATTCGGATTGAATATCCTCATATAAATTTTTTACGTCCAGAAGCTCCTGGCATTTCACGACACCCTCTTCGGTCAGATTCACGGTATGATTCTTCTCGTTCACTACAGCATCGATGCCCTTTTCAAGGTCAACACCCTTGTACTTCGCGTCGATCTCTTCCTTATCGGTTATCTTCTTACTCTTCAATCGGGGGACTATCTTGTTTATTATGTAATATTTATCGGTCGATTCTTCGGCAGGGCCCGATATTATCAAAGGCGTCCTTGACTCGTCTATCAATATGGAATCGACTTCGTCGACTATGGCGTAATTGAGCGGCCTCTGGACCATGTCCTCCTGCCTCACGACCATGTTGTCGCGGAGGTAGTCAAAACCGAATTCATTGTTGGTTCCGTAAGTCACGTCGCTGGCATAGGCCTCCTGCCTTGCCTTCTGGTCCATGTCATGCTGTATCACGCCGACCGTAAGCCCCAGGAATTCATAGACCGGCCCCATCCATGACCTGTCTCTCTTCGCAAGATAATCATTTACCGTGATCACATGAACGCCTTCGCCCGTCAGCGCGTTGAGATATACCGGCAGCGTCGCAACGAGCGTTTTGCCTTCGCCCGTGGCCATTTCGGCTATCTTGCCGTGGTGCAGCGCTATCCCGCCCATGAGCTGGACATCGAAATGCCTCATCTTGATCGTGCGCTTCGCCGTTTCTCTGACAACGGCGAACGCCTCCGGTAAAACATCCTCGAAGACTTTATTTTTCACATCCCTTCTCTTCCTCTTTATCTTCTCTTTCTCTTCCGGCGAGGCGGCGGACCTGAACGTTTCTTCGAGAGCGGCCAATTCATCTTTATAATCGTCATATCTTTTGGAAATTCTCTTTCTGAATTCGTCCGTCTTCGCGCGCAATTCCGCGTCCGACAGCTTGGAAACAGCCGGCTCGAACGAATTGATGACGTCAACGATGGGCCTCAGTCCCTTAAGCACCCTTTCGTTCTGCGTCCCGATGATTTTCTTTAAAATAAAGTTGAGCATATTATTTTTGATTTTTGATTTTTGATTTTTGATTTTGTTTAAGGTACGCCTCCACAAATTCGTCTATCTCCCCGTCCAGCACGGCCTGGGCCTTGCCCGTCTCGCATTCGGTCCTGTGGTCTTTGACCATCGAATACGGGTGAAGGACGTAAGACCTGATCTGGCTTCCCCACGCTATCTCTTTTTTGGCCTCGTAGGCCTCTGCGAGATTTTTCACCTTCTTCAATCTCTCCAATTCGTAAAGCCTGGCCCGGAGGATCTTAAGGGACATCTGCTTGTTTTTGAACTGCGACCGCTCGTTCTGGCATTGAACGACTACACCGCTGGGGATATGCGTGATACGGACCGCCGAATCTGTTTTATTGACGTGCTGTCCGCCCTTACCTCCGGCGCGGTATGTATCGATCTTCAGATCGCCTTCCTTGATATCAACCTGTATATCATCGGAAACTTCGGGTATCACATCGACAGAGGCAAATGATGTATGGCGGCGTTTATTTGAATCAAAAGGCGATATCCTGACAAGCCGGTGAACGCCGGATTCGGATTTCAGGTAACCGTAAGCGTAATCCCCTTTTATCAGGACCGTGACGTTCTTTATCCCGGCCTCTTCCCCCGAAAGCTGGTCGAGCACCGTGATCTGAAATCCTTTCGCCTCGGCCCATTTCACGTACATCCGAAGCAGCATCGCCGCCCAGTCGCAGGATTCCGTCCCGCCGGCGCCGGCGTTGATGCTGAGGATCGCGTTAAACTTGTCCGCCTCTTCGCCCAGGAGCGTCCTGAATTCGAGGCCGTCAAGTTTGTGTTTGATATTGGCGACGTCTTTTTTAAAATGCTCCAACGAAGCCGTGTCTTCAGGGCCGGCTATACTCAAAATATCCCGTGTATCTTTAAATTCCGTATCCAGTTTCAGGAACGGGTCGATTGTGAGTTTGAGATCTTTCATCTCCTTAAAGACTTCTCTGGACCTGGCTTCATCGTTCCAGAACCCCTCTTTCGAGGTCTCGGCCTCAAGGGCCTCTATCCTAATTTTTTTGTTATCGACGTCAAAGATAACCTCTTAGATTTTTGAGCTTCTCCTCGACCGCCTTCAATTCTTCCTTAAGTTCTTCGAGCATATATCTCCTCTTGTTGTTACGATTATAACAGCTTGATCTACCTGTAGTCAATCCCCTCGCGCCATTATCTTTCCCAAATCCTTTTAGACATCAATTTTCTGTGATACGATATGGCGAACCTGTGCGCTTCGTCCCTTATCCTTTCCAAAAGGTGGAGGGTCTTCGATTCCCGGGGTAATAATATCGGCTCAGGCCTGCCTTTCAAGTATATGCGCTCGAACTCTTTGGCTATACCTATAACGGGTATCTTTGCAAGGCCGAGTTTCTCCAGCTCATCTGCCGCCGCGGCAAGGTGGCCCTTTCCGCCGTCTATCAGAATCAGGTCCGGCAATACCCTTTTTTCCGCGACGAGCCTTAAATATCTCCTCTGCACTATTTCGCGCATCATGGCGTAATCATCCATCCCGGACACTGTTTTTATCTTAAATTTCCTGTATTCGCTCTTCCTCGGCCTTCCTTTATAAAAACATATCATCGAACCAACCGCCGATTTGCCCATTATATTCGAAACATCGAAGGCCTCTATCATATCAGGCCTTCTTTTTATCCCCAAAATCGCCCCGAGTTCCTCCAGCTCCCCTGCCGGCGTGTATGTAACGGCTTCCTTGACCGAGCTCAAGCCCTCAAGACGGATTTTATATAATGCGGCCTCTTCGAACTTTTGCTCTTTCGAGGATGCGGCCATCCTTTCCGATAAACGTTTTAATAATTCCGATCTTTTACCCTCCAAAAACATTTTCAATTCAAACACAATTTCGCCATATTTCGTTTCGTCAACCAAGCCTGCGCACGGGCCGAGGCATTGTTTTATATGGTAGTTAAGACAGACGCTCTTTTTCATCTTACCGCAGCTTCGAAGCGGGAAGACCTGTCGCAAAATGACAAGCGCTCTCCTCAATAATTTCGCGTTGGTATATGGCCCATAATATATGGAGCCGTCGGCTTTTTTCTGCCTTGTTATAAAAAGCCGCGGAAATTTTTCCCCTAACGTCAGTTTTAGCATCGGATAACTTTTGTCGTCTCTCAAGGCCACATTGTATTTTGGGGATAGCTGTTTTATCAGGCCGTTCTCGTATATGAGGGCCTCAGCCTCCGTCCGGGTCGGAATATATGCTATATCCCTTACGTTTTGAACGAGGGTTTCAAGTCTATCGGGGAGATTTCTGCGCGGCTGAAAATAGCTCGAAACCCTCTTCTTCAGGTTAAGCGCCTTGCCCACATAAAGGGCTTCCCCTTTTTCGCCTTTCATAATATAAACGCCGGGGGCGCCGGGGAGCCCTCTTATCTTTTCTTTGTAATCCATGCCAGAAATTCCTTAAGCTCGTTAACCTTAAAGATGTAGCAGGCTGCCGCGAAGGCCGCGATGCCGACTGCTATGTCGCCTAAAAGTATAACTACATTGTGACCCGGGAAATATATAAGGGACGCTTTGAGGGCGAGCGCCATAACAAGGCCTGCCAGGGTAACTTTTAAAAATGAACTGATGATTAAATTAGTCCCGAAATCGCCCAGCCGTTTCTTCAATAAAATATAGAGCGCTATAAAATTAAAGGCCGCGGCGATCGAAGTAGCCAGGGCCAGCCCTCCCACCTTGAGCGGCCCCATCAGGGCCAGATTCAGCGCTATATTCAAAACAAGCGATAACGACGCGATCTTTACCGGCGTCAAGGTATCGTGCATGGAATAAAATGTGCTTACCAGGACTTTGATGCCGCCGCACGCGACAAGCCCTATCGCGTAAAAGAATAACGCGCTTGAGGTGATCCCGGTGGAATACGATGTAAACGCGCCCCTCTCGAACAAAACTCTGGTGATGGGGGCGCTTAGAACCATAAGGCCGATGCTCGACGGTATCAATATAAAAAACAATATCTTTAAGGAAAAGGAGAGGGTATCTTTTAATTTGGCCATATCGTTCAGCGCCACATGCCTCGACATGGCCGGAAGCGCCGCCTGGGCAAGCGCGATCCCGAATATCGCCAGGGGAAGCTGCCAGATCCTGTTCGCGTAGTATAAAGCCGCTACAGCTCCGTCTCCTGCTATGCTCGATAGCGAAGCGAGGATCGTGCTTACAAAAACATTTACCTGATAGACGCATGCGCCCATCGCCCGCGGGACGAGAAGAACGCCGATTTTTTTAGCTTTCGGGTGGCTGAATTCCCGTGTAAATGCCGGCTTCCATCCGCTCGAAATAAGAGGCGGGATCTGTATAAAAAGCTGCAGCGCCCCGCCCGCCAGGACGCCTGTCGCAAGGCCGAAGACATTCTCGCCGAACCACATGGCGCATAGTATCATAGAAATATTTAACAGGCATGGCCCGAAAGCGGGTGCGGCGAATTTGCCAAGCGAATTCAATAGCCCCATCGCGTATGCCCAAAGGCCGACAAAAATCAGAAACGGGAATAGGAACCTCGTCAGGGTGACCGTGATCCGGAATTTCTCCTGATCGGCCGAGAAACCCGGCGCGATCAGCCTGATTATGAGCGGAGAAAACAATATCCCTAAAACCGTTAGGACCGCGAGAACAACGAGAAGGATGTTAAGCACTACCTGGGCAAGTTTAAAAAAATCTTTCTTTCCCTTCTTCGCAAGCTCTTCCGTAAGAACCGGCACGATGGCGGCATTCGTGGCCCCCTCACCCACGAGGTCTCTCAGAAGATTCGGAATCCTGAACGCCACTACAAATGCCTGCGCGTATATCGCGGTACCGAAAAATCTGGCTATCACAATATCCCTGATGAAGCCCAGGACGCGGCTTAGGGCGGTCGCTACGCCTATCACACCCGTCGATTTTATCAGCTTAGTTTTACTCATACAAAAACCTTGACCATAAATAATTTTTTTGCTATAATTGCCGCACTTCAATTAAGGGGGACTAGAATTGCCTATAAAAAGAGCCGCATATAAGGAATTAAGAAAAGCAAAAAAGAGGCATTTTGCCAATATCGCCGCGAGGTCTGAGCTGAAGACGCTCACAAAGACCTTCGAAAGCCTCCTGTCAAATAAGAAGACGGATGAAGCCAAAAAGGCATTGTCAGAACTTGTATCAAAAATAGATAGAGCCGCCTCAAAAGGGGTGATTAAAAAGAATAGCGTTTCAAGAAAAATATCCCGCCTTATGAAGAAGCTCTCATCTGGCCCCAAGACATAATTTCATTATAACGAATTCCAGGATAAGCGCAGGATCAAGCCTGGATCTTTTAATATCGAGATCCGCTTCTAAAAGAATTTTAAGTTTTTCCCGCGCCTCTTTGATCCCTATAACCTTTGCCTGTTTAAAGAAATTATCCTGGTAACGCCGTCCTATCCTCAGTATATTCGCAACGCGGGAATCGGGTTCGCCCTTAGCCTGAAGCGTCTTCGCCCTCAAAATCCTTCTCAAGTGCCAGCATAATAGCCCGATTATTTCATGATGCTTCTTGCCTGCGGCCGTCAAATCAGCGGCTATCGACAACGCTTCGTCCGGGTTATTGTTCTCTATAGCCCGTGTGAGATCAAAAGCTGAAGAGAACGCGCTTCTGGCGGCAACTTTCTCTACATCCGCGAGCGTAATTAAGCTTCTTTCGCCGGTAAAAGCGATCAGCTTCTCCATCTCCCCGGAAAGGGCCAGCAGGTTCTTCCCGTGCAGGTCCTTCAGTTCTTTTGCGGCGTCGTCTTCTATATTCTTTTTAGAATCCGTCTTGACTTGAACAAACTTCTTTACCCAGTGGTGAAGCTCGGCATCGGTCATCTCGTCAAATCTGCTGACATTGGCAAGGCCTGCCAGTTCCACGTGCTCGTTTACCACAGAGTCGCTTTTCGCGTCCAAAACAAGCACAGTCGATTTTAATGATTTCTTTATGCAGGCTATGAGGCGCCCAAGGTTCTCGTCGTTTAAATCTTCTATATTCTTTATAACAACGAGCTTTTTTGAGGATAGAAACGGAATGGTAGCAACCGAGTCCAGGACTTCGTGGAAGTCCAGTTCGCCGCCGTGGAATACCTTATAATCCAAATCATCGCCGGAAGCACCTTTAAGAATGGCTGATTTTAAATCGGTTATGGCTTTCTCTTTTAGATATTCGTTATCTCCGGCAAATAGGTAGACAGAAGATCTCGAGCTTACCATGCCTCTACTGTTCTTTCGACTATCCGCCTGGCCAGATCCGCGATCGCGTTCCTTATCGAGGATGCTTCGCTCTTCGCGAGGCTTCCGCTCGTCCTGTATGTCGTCTCTCCGGCAAAACCGCTTTCCTTCCATACAAGCGCGCCTGTCTTGGCGTTTTCAAGCTCCATATTCACGATGAGCTTAATTCTATACTCTTCCACATTATTGTTGGCGTCATATCTTAAGGCGTCTCTTTTAAAATCTGTAAGAGTGCCTGTCAATATTATGTCCGCATTCGATTCTCTCGCTATTTTCAGGTTGCCGTCCATAAGAAAAGCGTCTATCACGGCCTTTGTAAGCTCTATCTCCATCCCGGGTCTATAGCCGACGTACATCCTCTGGTCAGACTGCTCGGCCGTTATTTTAATGTCATTCTTGAAATTCTCTACACGAATATTCTTGAAATCGGAAGGAAGAAGCGATCGGGTCGTGTATCCACAGCCGGATACGAACAAAAGAATTGATATAAAAAATACAAGGCTTAGTCTCTTCATCATCCCACCCTTTGTTTTTACTGGTCTTGTTTATCTGCCGGCGCGGCAACGTCCGCGGCCGTCCCTTGCGCGGTAGGAGCTCTCCGCGTAACAACGTCATCCTGTATAATAACTGTTTCCTGAACAGCAACCGCCTTTGTTTCACCTTCCGCCGGCTTTGCTTCGGCCGCCTCTTCCTTAACGGCTGCCGGTTCGGATGGTTTTGGCTTTTTTGTGAAGCTTAAAGGGGTCCAGGATTTCTTATCCTTGGCGCTGATGGGGGCCGGCGGCCGGACGGCCTTTTCCTGTTTTGGCTTACTTGCAAATTTAAGAGGACTCCACCAGCTCTTTTTCGGAGCGTTCGTCCCTTCTTTTGCTGTGGCCGGTCCGGATGGTTTCGGCTTTTTTGTGAAACTTAAAGGGGCCCAGGCCTTCTTCTCCTTCGCGGCGCTGTCGGCCGGCCGGACGGCCTTTTCCTGTTTTGGCTTACTTGCAAATTTAAGAGGATTCCACCAGCTCTTCGGTTTTTCCGGCTTCGGAACGGGCGCGGCTTCGGGCTTCTCTTTCTTCTCCGACCTGTTAAAGCTTAAAGGGATCCAGACTTTCTTAGTAGTTTTCGTCTCTTCTTTGACTACGGCCGATTCGGATGGCGCTACGATATCCTCGGCCGATATTTCCGCTTTAGCGAATTCGGTCTTCGTTTCGGTAGCAGAGACAGCCGTTTCCTGTGTAGCAACGGTCCCCTGCGTAGTAGCGGCTTCCTGCGCAGTAACGGTTTCCTCTTCCGCCGGCTTTGCTCCGGCCGTTTCTGTTTTTGGCGGCGTCACCTCAGCCTGAACAGGCGCCTCGGTTTCTGCTGCCTGGCTTTCCGCCTCTTTCTTAATGGCAACCGGTCCGGATGGTTTTGGCTTTTTTGTGAAGCTTAATGGGGTCCAGGATTTCTTATCCGTGGCGCTGTTGTGGTCCGGCGGCCGGACGGCCTTTTCCTGTTTTGGCTTACTTGCAAATTTATGAGGAGTCCACCAACTCTTCGGTTTTTCCGGCTTCGGAACGGGCGCGGCTTCGGGCTTCTCTTTCTTCGCTGGTTTGGCGAATTTGAAAAACTGCCAGCTCTTCTTTTGGCTTTTCACATCTTTGCTAGCCGCTTGCGGTTTGGGTGTTTTTGGTTTTTTCGGGATGCTGAATGGCATCCAGCTCTTCTTTTCGCCTTCCTTCCCTGTGACGCTTTGAGCATTTTTGCGGCCCCTATTCCCCAACTCTTCTATCTTGGCCTTCGCTTTTACGGCTATAGAACTGTCGGGGAACCTGGCTACGACATCCTTATAATATATTATCGCGCTCTCGTAATGCCTCTGGCTCTCATAGAACTGGGCGGTTATGAACAACTTCTCAGCGGCCTTGTCCTTCAGCCGCTGTATCGTCTTACCGGCTTCTCCTGACAGCTTTTCGTCTCTATTGGTCTGGCCAAAATCCTCAAACGCCTTTATGGCCTTATCGGTTGACTCGATATCATATGCCGGCTTAAGGCTGGCCTTGTACGCGCAGTCGGCGACCTCGAACTTGACCTTATCGATGAATTGTGAATTGGGATAATCGTCCAATATCTTCTGGAAAGCGGGGATCGCCTCGTCATACCGCTCTGCCTTCTTGAAAGCCTGCCCCATCCGGAATTGGGATTCGTCCGCCAGCCTTCCGAACGGCGCGTTATCGACCACCTTTTTATATATCTCGACAGCCCTATCGGTAGAAGTCATGATATCTGTCCCGAGGACTTTCGGGCTGGCCTTCTCCTCATATATATTGGCTATGTTGAATTCCCTCGCGATGATCTCTTCCATGTTCTCTATATGGGGAAAATTGTCTATCGCCTTCTGATAGTTCTGAAACGCGAAATACAGCTTATTCATATTCTCATAACACAACCCCACGTAATATTGCGCCTTGGAGGCATACTCGGAATATTCGTACTGCTTGGTCAATTTTTCAAACTCCTGAGCGGCTTTCTGATAATCTTTTGCCTGGTAAAAACTCATGGCCCACTCGAACTGTTCTTTCGGGCTGTCCTTCACCGCGTATTTCGGATTTACAAATTTCTTTGTTTCGGGGGTCCAGATCCAATATGCGCAAGCCATCTCGAGCGCGATGAGGGATATGAAAGCGGCCGCGGCAAATGCTATTATTATAATTCTTTTTTCCATAATGGCGTATTATACCATGTAATAAATATACTAGTCAAAAGAAACTCTATTTTAGTTAAGGTACTTACAGGAGGATTTGATTTTGGAACTTCAGGTGGATGGATTTAAAACTTTACTTATGAAATCTACGACGTGAGCCCTGTCTTCTTTTGCCATCTCGAGAAATTGATTCCCGAGCTCATACATATCGCTTGATGGCAGGCGCCTGATCCATGCGATCTTCGATATCGCTTTTACCGGCTTGGGCACATTCGGAAGGGTTATCTCGACGATAAGACGGCATGCAAGCGACATGAATTCGTTCGACTGAAAACAGATTCCGCCCTCGCCGATATTTCTGGTCAGAGAACCGCGCGGAAGAGCGCTCGGCTTTCTCAAATCCTTATATTCAACGGGGAGCCTAGACTCCGCCCTCCTGTATCTTCTCTTATCTTCTGTCACATTAAAGTTTTCCACTTAAGATACACCGCTCCTTACATATTATTTATACCATTTATTTTTACTTCTTTGATCAGGAAAAATATACCATATAAACTAGACTTTGTCAAGATAAGGTATAAAAAAGTTAGTTTTTCTTGTGCCATACGACTTAACGCTGTATCCGGCGCGATCAGCTAAAATTTCTATTGCCCCGCAAGATTTTGTGTCGTAACACTTTGATTTTATTTGAGTTATGATATCAATGGTTTTTTGAGACGGCATATTATAGCTATTAATCCTGCCGACACTGATGATACAAATTTTAGGAGAAATCGTTTCAAAAAAATTCTTTGCTATCCCCCCTTTTTCCATGCGGCCCCCATGGTGGGGGACTTTCATAATATCGGACTTTAAGAAATTTCCGTAGGAAGACAGGCGCGCCATAGCTTTATCTTTTATGTCGCCGCATAATAGACAGGTAAAATTTTTACATACCAGCTTCAGCGCTATAGAGTTATCGTTCGAATCCGCGATATCTTCATATTTTTCCGGATTCAAGACGAAGATCTTGGTATTCGGCGCGATCTCTATCGTATCCCCCTGCCTGACCATTACACGACGGATATTCTTTTGCCTTAAAATCTCAAGATACTCATCGTAGATCTTATTATCGCCGGCCTTGGCGCCGTTATCCACAA
>JAPLMI010000033.1 GCA_026387115.1 Candidatus Omnitrophota bacterium
AGGAACATACTCTATCAGCCGCGCCACCAGGTCCGCGGCAACGGTCAGGTTCAACGCCCCCAATGCCGTCGCTATCACGACAAGGATCACAATCCAATATATCACGGCGCCTATCACTTCGGATATCGTAAGCTTGATCTCGCCCCGGGCCAACACATTGGTAAGGCCCGCCTTATCGCTCGCTACGTCAAGGCGCAGCGCTTTTAATACCCTTACAACTACAGCCTCAATCAATTTTGCCGCTAACCATCCAATAATCAGGATGACAATCGCGCCTGCAATGGCCGGAACGTAACCCCAAACCCTGATCAGCATGGCCTTTACAGGATCAACCACAACGAACGTCAACCAATCCATACAGCACCTCCTTTGTGGTAATTATTAAATAAGTCTACCACAAAATATGATTTTGGCAAGTGTTAGGAACTAAATATTTCGCACCCGGCCTAGCCGCACTTGGAATAGCCGCAGGACTTACAGACCATGCATCCTTCCACATGCCACAGGGAACCTCCGCAGTCCGGGCATACGCCGACGACATTTTCCGTCTTCGCCCTGGTAGCTTTGGCAACACCGCCGCCTTCTTTCTGCGTGAGGGAACTAGTCTGCTGGCCTGTATTATGATTGGCCGGATCGACAGGCGGCTTCTTCTGTTCCCGCATCCTTCGTTCGATAACGCGCGCTATGGCGTCCGAGCAGGAGAAGATCCTGCCGCCTTTCTCCCAGCTGGGCGACGGACATCGTATGCCGCGCAGCTGCTCTATTATGGAATTGGTATCGATACCGCTGCGAAGGGCGAGCGACAGAAGCCTTCCGATGGCCTCGAGCTGGCTCATCGCGCAGCCGCCGGCCTTGCCCATAGACATGAAGACCTCGAACGGCGTGCCTTTCTCATCCTCGTTTATGGTGACATACAGATTGCCGCAGCCGGTCGCTATCTTTGTGGTGGTGCCGAACGTCACGTTTGGGCGGGGGCGCGGTATTATCTTTGCGCCGTTTGTGCCGGCCTCGCGCTTACCTTCCTGCGGCGAGGCCGCTTGTATATTCAATACCTGCTCATCCCTTGACTGATCGCGGTAGATAGTGACGCCTTTACAGCCGGATTCATAGGCGAGCATATAAATGGTGCGCACGTCGTCCTCGGCCGCGTCATGAGGAAGATTTACAGTCTTCGAAACGGCATTGTTGGTGTATTTCTGGAAAGCCGCCTGCATTTTTATATGCCAGGCAGGCTCTATGTCATGGGCCGTTACGAACAACTTCTGGATATCTTCCGGAATTTCCTCGAGGCCCCTCAAGGAACCCTTCTGTGCTATGAGGGACATCAATTCGTTCGAATAAAAACCTTTGCTTTCCGCGATTTCCTGAAAATACGGTTGGACCTCGACAAACTTCGTATTGTCCAATATATTCCTTATGTAGGAGATCGCGAATATCGGCTCTATGCCGCTCGAGCAGTTCGCTATTATCGAAAGCGTGCCTGTCGGCGCTATCGTTGTAAGAGTAGCGTTTCTCAAGGGCCTCGCGCCGGGCGTATTTAGTGTGCTTTCATTAAAATTCGGGAATGCGCCCTTTTCGGCAGCCAATCTTTCTGAAGCGCTTTGGGCTGTTTCCAGAACAAACTTCATGACTTTTTCTGCCAGCTGTAAGGCATCTTCGGAATCATACCTGACGCCCAGCATAAGCAACATATCCGCAAACCCCATAACGCCGAGGCCTATTTTCCGGTTAGACTTTGTCATATCCTCTATCCGTTTAAGAGGATATGAATTCACGTCTATGACGTTATCCAGGAAATGGACGGCCTTATTTACGATATCACCCAATCTCTTCCAATCGATCCCTCCCGCGGTTACAACTTTAGATAGATTTATGGAGCCAAGATTGCAACTTTCATATGGCAGGAGCACTTGTTCTCCGCAAGGATTTGTCGACTCATATTCTCCGATCTTTGGAGTAGGGTTATACCGGTTCATTCTGTCTATAAATATAATTCCCGGTTCGCCGTTCTTCCACGCCATTTTTATCATGAGATCGAAAACTTTCTTCGCGTTCAATTTCTGAACAGATTTTTTGGTCCGCGGGTCTATGAGATCGTAATCTTCGCCTTTTAACACCTTCTTTATGAAATCTTCGGTGAGCGCAACCGATATGTTGAAATTCGTTATCTCTTTATCATTCTCATTGCAAATAATGAATTCAAGGATATCCGGATGGTCGAAGCGCAGTATACCCATGTTCGCCCCGCGACGGGTTCCGCCCTGGATCACAGCTTGCGTCGCCGCGTTGAAGACTTTCATAAAAGAGACCGGACCGCTCGAAACTCCGCCGGTCGAACGGACAGCGGAATTCTTCGGACGCAATCTTGAAAAACTGAATCCCGTCCCCCCTCCTGTTTTATGTATTAGAGCGGTGTCTTTGATCGTTTCGAAAATGGATTCCATCGAATCGTCGATAGACAGGACAAAACACGCGGATAACTGCTGAAGGTCTCTTCCGGCGTTCATCAAAGTGGGAGAGTTCGGCAGAAATTCAAGGCTTGACATCATTCTGTAAAATTCTTCTTCGGTCCTTATGACTTCGTCCCGGCTCTTTCCGTAATACGAATCGGCCGTCGCGATGTTCTTGGCGACCCTGCGAAACATGTCAGCCGGTGTTTCTATCACCTTGCCGTTGTCATCCTTTTTGAGGTATCTCTTTTCGAGAACTTTAAGCGCGTTCTCGGACAAGGATGCACTCACACCCATTTCATCATTCATCTTTTCTCTCCTTACAGATTTTTATAATATTTATAAAGCCCTTTGTCTTGCCGGCTATTTAATATAGCACAAGAGCTTAAAATAGTCAAGTGAAAACACAATATATTGTGTTTTTCGGGACAGGTTATACTATTAGTAGAGGATGGCCCGACGAGGACGATTTTGAAGAATCGCGTAAACTTTTTACTTATTCTTTAGACTTTTTCGCGGCCTTGAGCGTCCTTCAGCTCGCTCAGGCCCGCTATAACGGCTATCGCGCCGCCGAATATGAGCATCACCGGGACCGAACCCTTCAGGACCATGAGAAAATCGCACCACCACCCCACGAGCCCCAATAACCCGAGAAGCGCGACCGCGGCGCCGATAATTATGCTAAGATATTTTCCCATATTTCACCTCCAATTTTTTCGACAGAGCAAGTATATCACAGGAAATTTTTTGTTGCAATAAAAAAATCCGTTCTGTTCGAAATTTTACGGGTCCTGCCCGGTCAAACCTAATCCTCGTTATGTTCGCACTGAAAATATTCCCCCTCGCCCCGCTCGGGGTCGGTCTTTTGTTCGTCGAAAAACGGGAACCTCGGAAACTCGGCCGGCGTCCGCCTTCGGCGGACGTTGATCCGGCCTCAAACATCCTCGGCTC
Source organism: Candidatus Omnitrophota bacterium (assembly GCA_026387115.1). Lineage (GTDB taxonomy): Bacteria > Omnitrophota > Gorgyraeia > 2-01-FULL-45-10 > 2-01-FULL-45-10 > JAPLMI01. The sequence continues at coordinate 3,402 of JAPLMI010000033.1, forward strand.
TTTTAATATCAAATTTGCCCTAGAATCCGTACGTCAAATTCCGCGAAGCGAAAAGATTGTTATATATAACCGTTTTTCTTCTCACAAAAGACCTAATATTTTCAATGTGCTCACCATAACTTCGGCTTAGGTTTTTCACTTCTAGCTCTCCCCAAGAAATTTTTTCACTCCACCTATGTTGTGGGGACCTCGAGGGTGCGGTATTGAGCAGGGCTTTGAAATTTTTTGTAGCTTGGTACGCCGCCGGAGGCGGCGTTACAAAAAATTTCAAGAGCGAGGCCGCCGCTGGAGCGGCCGAGCGTCCCTGCGAGATACCGCACCCGAGAGGGGGCCATCCCTCCCGGGGTATGAAAAATTTACTTCGCCTTCTTTCGCGTTTTCTCCGTCACGTAAAAATGCATGTACTTTCCCAGCATGAGGCGCGTCTGAGCGTCGACGGCAGGCGTCGAGCCGAGAAGCGCCGCGACAAGCGGCGAGACAAACCATTGAGCGATCATCACCAGCCTCTTTTCGGGTTTCACATCCTTAGGTCTCGGCGGCAGGAGCTTCATGCTGATGAAGATGCAGGTAAATATCGTGAAGAGCGATACGTTGAAGAGCACTGCGGAGACGCTCGGAAGGTTATAGCCGATAGCCGTTTGCCGGAAGAGGCCTCCCCCGAATATAAGAGGGAGCGGCGCGATAAAGGTGATTATGATCGCCCATACCGCCCATGTATAGTGTCTCTCCAGGATATGGAACGCTCTCCTTATCTTTTTCCTCAAAGGTATTTTATTGTCTTTCATATACCCCAGCATCAGGTACGCAAAATTTTCCACGCCCCATGCCCAGCGGCGTTTCTGCTTATACTGTTTGGCTATCGTCTCAAGGATAGTCTTTCCTGTCGCGACGTCCATCGAGACCGTTATATACATCGGTATCACCGTATATCCGCCGTTGAAATAGAGGAAGCATTTCCAGTATATGACTGAATCGTCCGATATCATGTCGACCGGCCAGTAATCGACGTCGACGAGCGTCCTGAAGCTCATGCTGTGGCTTGAGAACGTGACGAATTTTTCAAGCCGCATCGTCTCTATCATCTGCATGAAGCTTGAGCTGAGTTCCAGTATCCGCGCTACAGAACGGGCATGCCACACATTGTTGTTATAGACGGGGATCGGCTGATAGCTCGACTGCGTCCTGGAGGGATTGGTTATGTAGTGGTAGGCGAGGCACCCGAAATAATCTTTCTCTACGCACGTATCCGCGTCGAAACAGGAGATGACGACATGTTCATAATCGACATATTTGGAATCGAGAAAATCTTTGAGCACCCTTGCGCCCCATGTCGCGTTGGCGCCTTTCACCCTGGCCTCGCCCGGAATATTGTCGGGATGCCTTGTCACAATAAACTGAAAGAAGGTATCGCCGTACTTCTGTCTCAAGATTTGAGCGTTCTCGCACGCCTCCGGGCCAGCCCTCTCCTCCACGCTCAGCACTACGATAATTTTATCTTTCGGGTAATTCGCGTGTTCGAGCGCCATTACCGAAGCGGTAAGGATATCGAGCCCCTCCTTATATGCCGGAAATATGACCGCGTGATATACGTTTCCATATTCGAGCCCGTCTATATGTCCCAGGCTTTCGCATTTCTTCAGCCAATCGATCTTCTTCTCTTTTTCAAGCCGCCTGTGGGCGACGACGAGGAGCGTCGTGAGGTAACTTATCCTTATGACCCAGTAAAGATCGAAAGTTATGACAAATATTGCCGTCCAGACCGGCTTTACGAAGGCGAGGACGCAGAGGGTAATCAATGTAGACCACGTGAGAAGTCCCGGAATTATTTCGAAAAGCCGCTTGTAGAACCTATCTCTTTTCATTTTCGGTTACCGTTTCCTTTTTAAGCAAAAGCTCTCTCAGTGAATCTAAGAACGTCTGGCGCAGGTCGAGCCTGTAAAGATACCTTTCCCGGTTCATCAGGCCGGGCTCGATCTTGATATCGGTAAAATATAAAGAATCGCTGTTTTCGTCATAGAAAAGGCTTTGAGGCTTCGCCGCAAATTTGTAGAGCGAAGCGATATTCCGCGTAGCGCCTCCGCGAAGCTCGACAGCCTTTATGTCCTTTTCCGTCACCACCACTATGTAGTTTAACCCCGGATACCAGAAGACATCCATAATGGGATCGGGGCTCTTAAATATCTCCTCGACGCTCGCGCCCTCGCCGACTTTTGCCATAAATTTATCCGGATTCAGGTTCACGAGAGTTACCGCGTTTTCGTTGAAATAAAGTAATTTGCCGCTGTCGGGCGAGAACTTTTTACCGGTTATCCTGTCAGGCCAATTCGAAAATGACGATATCTTTCTTGGAGGACTTTTATCCATTCCGGTTCTGAATAACCCCGATTTCGTAAAGTAATAGACATACCCCCTGTCCGAGACGGCAAAGTCCGATATCTCGCGGTCGGACAATCTCTTCATCTCCCTCGTAACGGGAAAGAGCTCGATCCTGTCGGCTTTCGTCACCATGTTCGGCCGGACCGCGAGCTCTCCTTCCCAGGGATAGAAACCTTCCCGTTTCACTTCTATCTTGTAGCTTCCAGGCTTCAATTCTTCGATCTGGGCCGGCGTGAAATCTTTGTATAGCCTGCCGTTCACATAAACCGAAGCGCCGGACGGGTGGCTGGATAGGTATATTATGCCAGTTTTATATATTTTAAAATTGCGATAATCGATCTTGTAACCGAGGGAATAAGAAAGGAGAATCGGAAGTGTTATAAAAAATATAAGGACTGACAGATAGAATGCGATAAACCTCAAAATCCTGTCGCTTCTTGGCATCTACAGCCTCGCGATCCTGAGTTGGCCGCAGCCGGCATCTATATCCTCGCCTTTTGATCTGCGGTGCATGGCATTTATACCGTTATCCTTCAAAACCCGCATAAATGTTTTGACAACGCTTGCTGACGGTTTTGTATAATTTTTAGTTATCCGGTTACATGATATCGTGTTTACCTTGCACTTCATTCCTTTGAGAAGACCGGCGAGGCTTCGCGCGTCTTCCTCGGAAGAGTTTACTTGCCCTATTAAGACGTATTCGAAAGTTATCACCCTGTTCGTCGCCTGGGTATAATCTTTGCAGGCGGCGATCAGATCCGGAATCGGATATTTTTTATTTATCGGAACAAGCCGTGACCTCACATCTTCTTTTGCCGAATGAAGCGATACCGAAAGTTCTATCTGCAGCCCCTCGCCTTTTAACCTGACTATGCCCGGGATTATCCCGCAGGTCGAGATCGTGATCTTTCGCGCGCCTATATTGAAGGCGTCTTTATCGTTAAAGGTCCTGATCGCCCTTAAAACATTGTCGTAATTGTCGAGCGGCTCCCCTATTCCCATGAAGACGAGGTTCGTTATCGGAACTGATGGATTTTTTTGTCTTACGGCAATCACCTCGTCGAGGATCTCCGAAGATTTCAGGTTCCTGACAAAACCTCGGTAAGCGCTCGCGCAGAAACTGCAGGCGAACTTGCAGCCGACCTGCGAGGAGAGGCAGATCGTAGCGCGCGCCTTCTCCGGTAATAAAACCGTCTCGATCGTATTCGAGTCTTCGAGCTTAAAAAGGTACTTGGTCGTCCCGTCTATCGGCGAGCGTTTCGAATCAGAAACTGTAAGG